>JBGAWU010000041.1:0-11195 GCA_044227425.1 Methyloglobulus sp. | reverse complement strand
AAATATAAGTAATAAAGCAAGCCGCCTTCTTTTGCCATATCCGCAACCGGTATGTTGCTGAGTATTGCCCCAAAGCCGATCGGTAATAGTAACAAGGGTTCGAACCCTTTGCTAATGGCAAGGTACAACAAGACAAATCCTACCAGCATCATGAACGCCTGCCCGCCAGTAAAATTATAAAGCCCCGTGCTTTGCCAAAGTGAGAGTACGTTTTCCATAAAATTAATTTCAGTTAACTTGATATCCGAATTCTTTAGCGACCATAAATTGGCTGTTATAGGCTTTTTTCAATCTTTTAGGGCAAATGTGCCTTGTCAAATTCGTCCGTGGCAGCGAAATCGTATTCGTATCGAGACAATCAAGGGCTTTAGAGTGAAACGAGTATATCGCCGCTGGCAACGGTGCCGCCTTCTTTTACATTAATTGCACTTACGATGCCAGCCACTTTGGTACGGATTTCCGTTTCCATTTTCATGGCTTCCATGATGACAACAACGTCGCCTTTGGCTAAGCTCGCACCCGGTTCGACCAGAATTTTCAATATCGTACCGGCCATAGGGGCAACAACGACTTCACCGCTACTGGAAGCAGGTGTCGCGTAAGCTGCACTGACTTCGGGCTTAATGCTAAATGCCGTTTCACCGGGGCCTACAGCGACCTTGAAGTTACGGCCGTCGACGTTAACTGAATACGTTTCAACCAAAGAGTCCGATTTTTTCGCCGAATTATTTGACTTTACCTGTGAAGCGGCAAATGCCTCCTGATCCGGCACCGGTTCGAAAGCAGCGGGATTACCACGGTTAACCAGGAATTTCCAACCGACTTGGTTGAACATTCCGTTAATCAGGGCGTCTTCCTCGACACTTTCAGCCAGCCTGATACCTTCTTTTTCGGCTTTTACCAGTACGTCTGAAACTAATTTATCCATTTCGGACGACAATAAATCTGCAGGTCGGCAAGATATGGGGTAAGAGCCGTCCAGTACCCGGTCTTGTAATTCCTTATTGACCGGTGCAGGGGTGGCACCGTATTCACCTTTCAACACACCGGCAGTTTCTTTGGTGATCGTTTTATAACGTTCACCGTTCATCACATTAATGACGGCCTGAGTACCTACGATTTGGGAAGTGGGCGTTACCAGCGGAATGAAACCTAAATCCTCCCGTACGCGGGGAATTTCCTGGATAACCTCATCGAATTTATCCGCAGCACCTTGCTCCTTTAACTGACTTTCCATATTGGTGAGCATACCGCCGGGTACTTGGGCAACCAGTATGCGCCCGTCAACCCCTTTCAAGCTGCCTTCAAATTGAGCGTATTTCTTACGTACTTCCCTGAAGTAAGCTGCGATCTCTTCCAGTTTGACTAAATCCAGCCCGGTATCACGATCCGTACCCTCAAAGCTGGCGACGATGGTTTCCGTCGGGCTATGCCCGTAGGTCATACTCAACGATGAAATCGCCGTATCGACATTATCGATGCCGGCCTCAGCCGCTTTAATGATGCTGGGTACACTCAATCCGGTGGTTGCATGGCACTGCATGTGAATGGGAATGTTTGTGCTTTTTTTAAGTCGGCTAACCAGCTCAAAAGCATCGTAAGGCTTGAGCAAACCTGCCATATCTTTAATACAGATGGAATGCGCGCCCATATCTTCGATTTGCTTGCCCAGATCAACCCATACATCCATCGTATGGACAGGACTGGTCGTGTAAGAAATAGTGCCTTGCGCGTGGGCATCGGTAGTCAAAACGGCTTTGACCGCCCGCTCGATATTGCGCATATCATTCATGGCATCGAAAATTCGGAATACGTCGATGCCGTTAATCGCCGCCCGTTCGACAAATTTATCCACCACATCGTCGGCATAATGGCGGTAACCCAACAGGTTTTGCCCCCGAAGCAACATTTGCTGGCGTGTTTTGGGCATCGCCGCTTTGAGTAAACGCAGCCTTTCCCAGGGATCTTCCCCCAAATACCTGATACACGCGTCGAATGTCGCACCACCCCATGACTCTAAAGACCAATAGCCGATTTCGTCCAGTTTGCTGCAAATTGGCAACATGTCTTCAATCCGCAACCGGGTCGCAAGTATCGACTGGTGCGCGTCGCGCAATACCACTTCTGTAATAGCCAAAGGCTTCTTTTTGATTTTTGTTGCCATTCTTTTGTTTTCTGTAAAACGCTTGAATTTAGATCGATAAAATCAATTACACTAGATATAACATAATGTTGCGGTGCTACAGTTCGCTTTAGTAGCTGTCCGCGATCATTGATTATGCTTACGATATTGATGGACGGCAGCTGTTATAGCCGCTACGGTACTCTTATCCAACCCCATAATAGCCTTTCCCGAGCTAACTGGTTTATCTGGAAAATAACGGTGTAAAAAAGCGGACATCAGGTTAATCATTATGACTAGCATTATCAGGAACAGGTATACGATACCCATACCTGCAAACATTAACTCTACTCCACTGCTAATCAGTTCTTTCATGCTCTGTTATTCATAAAGCGAATGTGATATTAAGATTCCATTATCCCTAAAACCCGATTGCTAAACAAACTAAAGATAGTCATCGCATAAAATTCCTGCAAGATAAATTGTTTGTCTGTTGGAATTATCGATGCTCTCTAAAGGAAATCGCTACCATTAACTTTCACCGTAAAGTTGAAACAAATGCAATTCAAGTGGTCAACATCCTGAACCTGCTGTTCTCCACGGCCTTAAATCGATAAAATAGTATTAATCGAAATTAACCCCTTCCACTATGAAAACGACAATTACCGTATGCGCTGTCCAGCAGCCATGTAATCAAAGCAGACAGGCCAACCTTGATTTATCAATAGAAAAAATCCATGAAGCTGCCGCTAAAAACGCAGATTTAGTCATTTTGCCGGAGCTTCATCTCGATCCTTATTTTTGCCAAAACGAGGATTACAACCACTTCGACCTTGCCCAACCGATTCCAGGCCCAACAACCGGATTGCTCTCGGAGTTGGCGAAAAAACTCGGTATTGTCATTGTTTCAACGCTGTTCGAAAGAAGGGCGCCCGGACTCTACCATAATACGGCTGTCGTCTTTGATAAGGATGGAAGGCTTGCCGGAAAATACCGGAAAATGCATATTCCCGACGACCCAGGATTTTATGAAAAATATTATTTCACCCCTGGGGACATCGGATTCAAACCCATTGAAACCTCTATCGGCAAGCTGGGCGTATTAGTCTGCTGGGACCAATGGTATCCGGAAGGTGCCCGGCTGATGACGCTAGCCGGTGCCGATTTACTGATCTATCCGACAGCCATAGGTTGGGATCCCGAGGATTCCGACGAGGAGCAAGACCGTCAACTGAATGCCTGGATCACCATTCAACGTTCCCATGCCGTTGCAAACGGCATTCCGGTGATTGCTTGTAATCGGGTAGGCTTTGAAAAAGCGCCCGATTCGGATGCTGGTATAATTTTTTGGGGAAATAGCTTTATCGCCGGTCCGCAAGGAGAATTATTAACAACTGCTAACGCAACCGACTCCCAGCTTTTACTAACGGTTATCGATAAAGCCAAAACCGAGCGAGTACGGCAAATATGGCCTTATCTTCGGGATAGAAGAATCGATGAATACGCTAACTTAACCAAACGTTTCATCGATTAAATACTTAATTTACACGAATGTCGCGACTTGATTTTAGCTAATGTAAGCTTTAATAGGCCGCACTGACTTTACTGCTATAAAAAGACTACCTGCTTTATACTTTGAACTCTGACAAAACATGGCCTTTATCGATAAACTCCCGTAACCATTTGGGCGTCATACCGCGCCCCGTCCATGTTTTTTCAGGATTATTCGGATGACGGTATTTTATGGGAACCTTGGAAGCTAACCGAGTGGCTTTTTTTGCATCTTCATAGATTTCAACATGGGCATCGATAGAGGCCGCCAATTCTTTTATTTTAGCAATCGTTTCTTTTCGCTTATTGGCTTGCTTGCTTTTTAATGCCGTCTCAGCGCGTTCAATTAGGGTACGTAACTCTTTTTCTGAAAGATTTTGATAATCGGTCATTATCATTCCTTTTTAATATTGACTTATCTGTATTAATGATTAATCCAGGATATGGATTATTAACTTAGAGATAATTATTCTAGGTTTACTTTACTTCAGTTCCAAATTAAATTCTTTTCCACCTAACTTATTACCGGATGCATCTACAAGCCTGACGAGCCAATCGTTATTCATCGTGTATGAAATTGTTTGCTTACTCGCCGTACGCCATAAATCAGCGGATATATTTACTTTTTTTCGGGATACCAACTCGCCATTTAATAACCATTCATGGTAAATAACCTTACCTTTCATTCCTTTTAATTCCGCAAAATAATATACCCCTAGTTTTTCGTTCCTACCTATCTTTAAAGGTGTTTTTAGTGTATCGATAGGTTCGTTTTTGTTAATATCCGTAGTCAATTGTGTCCTAATAATTGAATTATTAGTGGTCTCTTTAGGCTTTGATGGCTGGTTATTTCCGACGGTCAGTTGAGTTTTATTCACTGCTGTCCCTTCCTCTAGGGGAATGGCTAATGGCGTATTTGTACTATTTTTCGAATCTTTACTGCCGGTAAAATAAAATATCGATAAAACAACTATCGATATCCCTCCCAACACCAATCCGATGCGTTTATAGTTCCATTGGGTTATTACGTTGGGAGATGAAGTAATCGGCCTGTCCGAAGCTTGTCCCGGCGTCGGATATTTTACTTTAATGACAATATTTTTTTTTTCAGACATAAATAAATATCCCCTTTTCAGGCGAAACTTTAAGAAATTTTTTTGCAAACTATAGCATATCCAGTCGTATGAAATGTATTACCTTGTTAATATAGGGTTAAAGAATAGATTAACAAAATAACTGTAAAATCGTTCATAAACCAAGGTAACACTTTCTACTTTTTACATTTAATGATCCGCAGCTGCTTGCCCGGATTTTTATTATTATTGGAACTTTTCTATTTTTATTCAGTTTTCTATGTAAATACTTTTTTCGAACAAGTTGGACTCCCCCAGAATGACGACATTACATAAATTTTTTGAAGACTCTTCATCCCTCTATGGCAGCAATGCCACCTTTGTCGAAGACCTATATGAACGCTTTCTGGAAGACCCTGAGTCTGTAGAGCCGGGTTGGCGACAGAAATTTCAGGAAATCCATAACGGCGCAACCTATGAGATTCCGCACGGCCCTATCGTTCAGCGTTTCGGGGAATTGGCATTTAAACCGCAGGTCCGATTTGCCCAAATAAAAGGGTTCACCGAAGAAAGCGTAAAGAAACAATCAGCTGTTGCAAGACTCATCAATCATTACCGCGTCCGTGGACATCAAATCGCCAAAAACGACCCTCTTGGCGGCGACATAGCCTTTCCTACTGATATGGATCCAGCATATTACGGTTTATCCGAACTCGATATGGATACTTTTTTCGATACTGGCGCATTGCAAGGGGCAGACCGCCTGCCTTTAAGGGAGATCATCAATCGCCTCAAAACAATTTATTGCGGCAGTATCGGCTCTGAGTACATGCATATCGTGGACACTCACATTCGCCGCTGGGTTATCACACGTATTGAGAGCTATAGGGATGGCTTAAATATTGAGCCTGAAAAAAAACTGTGGCTACTAAAATTACTGACTGCGGCGGAGGGCATTGAGCATTATTTGCAACATAAGTTCGTAGGGCAAAAACGGTTTTCACTGGAAGGCGGCGAAACTTTGATCCCTGTTTTGGATGAACTTATTCAAAACTCCGGTGCTAAGGGCGTAAAGGAAATCGTTATTGGGATGGCTCATAGAGGCCGGTTAAATGTCTTAATCAATGTATTAGGCAAAAGCCCTTCCAGTTTGTTTAACGAATTTGCAGGTACTTTTTCTACTTCACCCGGCGTTAGTTCCGGCGACGTAAAATATCATATGGGATTTTCTTCTGATGTGGGAACCCCTGGAGGGCCAGTCCACCTGACTTTGGCATTCAACCCTTCCCATCTTGAAATTATTAATCCGGTTGTTGAAGGCTCCGTGAAGGCGCGTCAAGACCGCGCCGGCAAAGACGGGATAAATACGGTAATACCGGTGCTGATCCATGGCGATGCAGCTTTTTCCGGGCAGGGCATCGTCATGGAAACTTTAAATATGTCGCAAACCCGCGCCTTTAGTACCGGCGGGACTATACATATTGTTATCAATAATCAAATCGGTTTTACTACCAGCAACCCGCTCGATGCCCGCTCAACACTCTATTGTACCGACGTGGCCAGTATGATTGACGCACCTGTATTCCATGTCAATGGCGACGACCCTGAAGCGGTTATTTTCGCCACTAAAATTGCACTGGATTTTCGAATGGCTTTCAATCGGGATGTCGTTATTGACATCCTCTGTTACCGAAGGCTTGGTCATAATGAAGCGGACGAACCCGCCGCTACACAACCGCTGATGTATAAAAAAATCCGCAACCATAAATCTACCCGAAAAATTTATGCCGATAAGTTAATTAACAGCAATGTGATTTCTTCTGAACAGTCCAGCGCCATGGAAATCGCATATCAACAACAGCTTGATGCCGGTGTGATTGTCTCCAGACCTGTATTGGATAGTAAGATTTATTCTTATTCCGCCCAATGGAACCAGTATTTAAACCAGTCCTGGGAAAATCCTGCCAAAACCGCCGTTTCAATCGACCGTATCCGCTTCTGTAGCGATAGACTATTACGTCTACCAACCGGTTTTGAATTACATCCCAGGGTTGCCAAGGTAATGGATAATCGTCGCAAAATGGCGGCAGGGGGCATGCCCCTGGATTGGGGATTTGCCGAGAACATGGCTTACGCGACATTGCTCATCGAAAGCTTTAACATCCGCTTAACCGGGCAGGATGTCGGCAGGGGTACATTTGTCCACCGCCACGCGGTATTGCATAACCAAATAAACAATGAAACCTATATTCCGTTAGCCCATCTCGATTCCAATCAGGGTCGCACTCAAATTTACGACTCTTTGCTGTCCGAAGCCGGAGTACTCGGCTTTGAATACGGTTACAGCACAACCATGCCAACCACTTTAGTTATCTGGGAAGCACAATTCGGCGATTTTGCAAATGGCGCCCAAGTTGTTATCGATCAATTTATAAGTTCCGGCGAAACAAAATGGGGCCGGTTATGCGGTCTCGTTATGCTGTTGCCCCATGGCTTTGAAGGGCAAGGCCCCGAGCATTCTTCCGCCCGTTTAGAGCGTTACTTGCAACTTTGCGCGGAACATAATATCCAGGTCTGTTATCCAACGACACCTGCGCAAATTTTTCATCTGCTAAGACGCCAACTCATACGTAAATACCGGAAGCCGTTGATTGTAATGAGCCCTAAAAGCTTATTGCGCCATAACCTTGCGGTATCTACTTTGGAAGAACTCAGTATCGGTGAATTTAAAACGGTTATCGGCGAGCAAGATACTGTTAATAAAAAGAAAATAACTCGCTTAATTTTTTGTTCCGGTAAAGTCTACTATGACTTGTTGGAACAAAGGAGACTCGATAAGGTAGAGCATGTTGCGATTGCCCGGCTAGAACAACTTTATCCTTTTCCATCAGAACACTTTAAGGCTGAAATTGCAAAATACCCGAACTTAAAAGAATTTGTCTGGTGCCAGGAAGAACCACAGAATCAAGGCGCATGGTATCAATCTAAACATCACTTTACCGACAACCTCGCATCGAACATAATTTTAAGTTACGCCGGGCGGGAAGCTTCCGCTTCGCCTGCTGTCGGACACTTCCATACCCACATCGAACAACAAAAAGCTGTTGTAAATACTGCTATTTACGGCATTTCTTCAGGAAAAACAAAATGAGCATTGAAGTCTTCACACCTAATTTACCGGAATCCGTATCCGATGCAACCGTTATCGCATGGCATAAAAACGCCGGTGACAATATTTCAAAAAATGAAAATCTGGTTGATTTGGAAACAGATAAAGTTGTGCTTGAAGTAACCGCACCAGAAGCTGGAATACTGACTTCCATCGTAAAACCAAACGGCTCAATCGTCGGTAGCGGTGAACTGCTAGCTATTATCGATAAAACTTCAACTCAAGCACCAGCCGCCAGCAACGTCCCTAAGGAACAACCGCCAACCGCCCCTGAAAAGTCTGATGCCATACCCTTAAGCCCGTCGGTCCGTCGCTTGGTTCATGAAAATGAGATTGACCCAAACTTACTGGTAGGAACTGGCAAGGATGGGCGATTAACTAAATCTGATATCCTTACGTTCCTTAACGAAAAACAAATTAAGGAACCGAATAAAACACTTGAACCTATTTTAAAAGAAACACCTAAAGAAACGGCTACTTATAAACAAGAAGATAATATTCCCATTTCATCCGAGCATCGCCCTGAACAACGGGTACCCATGACTCGATTAAGGGCAAAGGTTGCCGAACGCTTACTTCAAGCCCAGCAAAATGCTGCTATGTTGACAACTTTTAATGAAGTCAACATGCAGAATATTATTGAATTACGCAATCAATACAAATCCCGGTTTGAACAAAAGCATGGAACAAAACTTGGGTTCATGTCCTTTTTCGTAAAGGCGTCTATCGAAGCGCTTAAAAAATTTCCAGCTATCAATGCCTCCATTGATAATAACGACATCATTTATCATGGATATTATGATATTGGCATTGCCATTAGTTCTCCTCGCGGCTTGATTGTGCCTGTGCTGCGAGATGCCGACCAGCTTGATTTTGCCGGCATTGAAAAAGGTATCGTTGATTTCAGCGATAAAGCAAAAAATGGCACACTAAGTTTTGACGATTTAAAAGGTGGAACTTTCACTATTACCAATGGCGGTATTTTTGGTTCGATGTTATCCACACCAATTCTTAATCCTCCGCAATGCGCAATTCTTGGCATGCATGCAATAAAGGAACGCCCTGTTGTTGAAAATAATCAAATTGTTATTCAACCCATCATGTACTTAGCTTTATCTTACGACCATCGCCTTGTTGATGGACGTGAAGCTGTCCAGTTTTTAGTAACTATAAAGGAATGTCTCGAAGCTCCCGCACATCTTCTTTTAAATATATAAAGATATGTTAAAAATTAGATCTAAATACGACGCCATTATTATCGGTGCAGGCCCTTCGGCAATTGCCTGCGCCTTGAAATGTGCGGGACACGGGATGAGTGTCCTTTGTGCGGATAACCAACCCGCTAATAAGGATAGTAAATTATCTTTTGGAACGTTTTATAGTACGCCGTCCGCTGAAATTTCAATTTTACTTGAATCGGCAAAACTCTATAGTGAGTTAAAACATAACGGCGCTTTACATGGTATTAATGTTGACAATATATCGCTGGATCTTGGTCAGTTAGTCCATCGAAAAAACACCATCATTTCTCAAATTAATAAAGGGAATGGAAAGAAATTTATCGCTGCTGGCATAGATTTTTTTAATGCGAAGGCTACTTTAATTGCATCTAATGCCGTACAGCTCCTGTATTCAAAAGACGATTCTTCTAAAATTGTAAATGCTGACCATATCGTTTTAGCTACCGAATCCATTCCTGTCTCAATTCAATGCGCGCCAATTGATAATGAGTATATTCTCGATTCGGCTTCTGCGTTTAATTTAACTGAAATTCCGCATAGAATTGCAATACTTGGCGCTGGCGTAATCGGCCTGGAAATTGGGGGCATTTGGAATCGGCTCGGATCCGAAACGATTTTATTGGATGCACAAGAATCTTTCCTGAGTCTTGTCGATAATCAAATTTCACGGGAAGCCTATAAAATCTTCACAGAACAAGGTTTAGAATTGCGTCTTGGGACACGGGTCATATCAACTAAAATTGCAAATAAAAAGGTTGTCATCGAGTATCAAGATATTGACGGAACTCACGCCATTCGTGTCGATAAACTAATCGTTGCCTCGGGACGAAAACCTTATTCCGAGCACCTTGCAACCCCAGAAGCAAATCTTTTACTTGATCAAAATAATTTTGTTTACGTTAATGACAATTGCCGCACAAACCTTCCAAATGTTTATGCTATCGGTGATTTAACCATGCTAGGCCCCATGATCCCTCAAAAAGGAATTGCTGAAGGTATTTTCGTTGCTGATCAGATCGCCGGGATACATCACGCACCAATCAATTACGAAACTATTCCGAATGTTATTTATACAGACCCTGAAATTGCCTGGGTTGGTCAAACTGAACAAACACTTAAATCAAAAGGAGAGCATGTGGAAATCGGAATATCTCCGATTACTTTATTTTTAAACTCAAAGTCACCTAATTATTCCCATGGTATTGTCAAAGTTATTTCAAGCCCGAAGTCAGACACTATTAAAGGAGTGCATATTATCGGTAAACATGCCTCGGAACTTATTTCCGAAGGCAGCCTTGCAATGGAATTTTTTTCAACTACTGAAGACCTCGCCAGAACAAGCCATTCACACCCAAGCTTAAGTGAATCAATACGAGATGCCTGCCAATTTATTAACAATAAGACAATCTTTAATTAGCCGATCTTGAAAAAGTCCACGCCGATTTTTCTTATCCCCAGAGGATTCATTTACTATCAGTGCTTGAACAAATGGGGCATAAGCCCTATAAATAATAGATCCCTGTAGCGACCAAGTATTTTCGGACAATGAGATAGGTGTTATTTCTGCCATCTATTGTCCATAAGCGTTGGGAGACAGATAACCCAAAGCGAATGTAGCTTTTTGCTGTTGTAAAAATTCACGATATAGTCGGTGATGTCATTGATGGTTTGCGTAAACGAAGTTCTTTTGTCATTCTTTCGTTCAGCGCGTAACCGACCAATTCGCCGTGAAACAAGTCTTTAATATTTGCCAAGTATAATCAAGGGGTACAAGAAACCAACCTTCAGCTATTGCAATAAGTTATGTCACCTCACCCAGGTTCGGTTAGGTACTGAAACAGTAAAATCCCGTGCCAATAGGGCAGGCGCAATGGACAACGTGTGTTTAGAGTTTATCGTCGCCTTAAATTTTCGCTTTTTTTCACACCGTAACCATAACCTTCGACGGATGCGTTTTATCCGGTCAATACCTACGAAAATGCCGTAGTCGACCGTGTCTCGTTGAAGCCGAATTGGGGCGTAAGTACCCCGAGTTCTTT
>JBGAWU010000419.1:0-2597 GCA_044227425.1 Methyloglobulus sp. | reverse complement strand
CTTACTTTTAACTAGCTTATGCGTTACAACGTGTCCTGCCCAAGAAGCCAATGTAACGCATGAGCCGGCAGTTGAACCGATCAACGTAGGGCTTGGTTTTCCTGCTGACAGTTATTTTGCCAGTGCTGAAGGCCGTAAAATCCTGAAGTATCTGGTGCGCTGTGCGCTGGAAGGCAACACTAGGGCGCAAGTGACTTTGCCCGATGAAAAGCTGATTTTGAATGGCAGCATCGGGCTGGCTCCAGGGTGGATTCATCGTCCGCTCCGTCTCGACGAACAACGCTGGGTATCTGCTTGCGTTTATGCCTTAACCAATAAAATGGGCAAATCGGTGCGGGTAAGCTTAAGCGGTAGCCATCCAAAATTAACCTCGGCTGAAACAGGACATAAAATTTCCTCTCTTTTTGAAGGCGGTTTTTTTGGCAATCTGTTCTTGCCCACGCCAATTGCCTACGTCTGTGAAGGTAGCGATAGAAAAAAATTGTCGAAATATCCCATTGGCAGCTTACGCCTGTGCGCGAAACCATCGGGAAAAACCACAAAAGATGGCAAAGTGCTAAGCGAGTGTGGCTTCATTATAACCGGTCCATGCAGTTCCCCGTCGAGTTTTGTCGTGGAGGGCGAATTTTATAAGGAAGTAGTTCAGGTTTGGCTGCCTACCGAGCAGGGCGAATAACAAAACAATTGAATATCCGTATCGATGGCAAGCCTTGAGATTGGCGGAGTCTCGGGCCATGAACGGATCATTATGGAAGCTACAAATCAAGTTGCTCCCTATGGGGTTATAGGTAAGTTAAAAAAACAGTTTTGGGTCGTGCCAAACAAAATGCGAGCGTTTAAAGGTTCGTTAACCACGTAGGTATTGATCAGCGGTAACAGTCTTTGGCCGTTTAAAGGGAGGGATCATAAAGTTGGGAGTCCCTCCCTAACGGAAATAAGGCGCTGGTATGGTTCTTTCACATGCTGTTCAACAGGATCGCAGATTACTTCCCAACAGGCGGGTTCGGCGCCGGATCAGGGCTTTGGCCGCCCAAGCCTTTGCCAATGGCTTCACCGACGCCTTTCATCGCTTCGCCCATCGATTTGCCCATGCCTTCCATCATGTCCTGCATGGAGAATCCGAGCATGGAGGTGGTTGTTTTTTCGAAATCGACTTTCCATTCGCCATTTTCCTGGTCGAGTACGGTGTCGAAGGAGATCGATTTTTCGTGGCCGTTTTCAGTCGCGGTAACGGTGGTCGGAATCACGGTCACGCCGTTTTTCTTCGTCGCTGCTTTCAGGCCGATTTTGTCCATACTGCTGTCGTCATTAGGCGTTACGCCATCCATTGTCCCTTTTTTTGCGTAGGTTTTCGCCTTCTCAAGGTCTTTTGCAGCCATCGCCGACCAGAAATCGCGGGCGACTTCTTGTTGTGACAGTTGTGGTCCGGCACAACCCGCCAAGATTAAGCAAAGGGTAATGCGGATGAAGTTAGCAGTAGATTTGGACATTAGTCCTCCGAAATCGGCAGTGGGTAAGATAGTTTGGATAATTTACAACATTGATTTTAGGCATCAATTCAAAAAGCGCAACCCATTTAGCTGTCAAAATTCCATTATTATGCGTCTAAATAACTCACTTTGTTATGCTGGAGCATTTGGAACAAATTCCCTGAATTTCGATTGTTTTACTGTATTCCCTGAATCCGGCCTGTTGAATTTCCAGAGCGAGTATACGCATTACGTCGGCGGCAGGCCGCTCTTCCACTTCATGGCAGTGCTTACAGATTAACATGAGTTGCTCATCCCGATGCCCGGAATGGCCGCATCCGACAAATGCATTAAGGCTTTCAATGCGGTGTATCAGGCCTTGTTCCAGCAGGAAATCCAACGAACGGTAAATGGTTGCAGGTTTTGCTGCTGGTTGTAAGGGTTTGATTTTATCGAGTAAATCGTAGGCTTTAACGGCCTGGTGGCTATCGCAAATCAATTGCAGGACTTGATAACGGATAGGTGTTAACTGGACGCCCCGTTCCGCGCACAATTGTTTGGCATGATCCAGGGCAGTGTTAAGGCAAACCGAATGGTCGTGGTCGGGCGATATTGTATGGTCGAAGCCGTCGTTCTGGTTAACGTTCATTACCGGTGCAGAAAAAAATTACGGGGTAATGGTATAACGTTAGACTTAATTGGGCAATTCGCCCTTTAATAAAGAACCGTCCGGGAAAAGCCGGTTTTGGCCGATTAAAATTATTCGGGTTAATGCTTAAGAAAAGCGCCTATCGTCCATCGAAAGGAAAGACGATAGGCTTGATAATCAATAAATGACTTTATTATCTTTCAATCCGGCGTAGATGTCGTCGATGGACTGGCTATTGGTATCGAAACTGAAATCGGTCAAGTTGGCATCCGCGATACAGATACATAATAAGCCGGCGTTTTTAATGGCTTTAATTGTATCTGCAGTGGGTTTTTCCAAAACCGTAGTGGCGTGGCCGTTATCGAATAATTTTCTTTCCAACTGATAGGCCAGGCCGCTGGCGTTGGCGCCGGTTAGGGCAATGGCGCTTGCCGTTTGGCTGAATCGGGCAGTGCGGTCGGCTGCACTGACCGGTTTCA
>JBGAWU010000418.1:0-2598 GCA_044227425.1 Methyloglobulus sp. | reverse complement strand
GGGAAGCCGGCCCCATGCAGGCAAGGCGTATTGCAGTAAAAAACACCAAGATGCCCTGAAAGCCCGTGGCATCAAAAATGGTATCCAGGACAAGGCCGCCAAGGACAAACCGCTCAGTCCAAGGCAGCTTGCCCGCAACAAGGCGGCCAGCAAAGTGCGCTTGGTGGTTGAACGCACCTTTGGCAGCCAACAGCGTTGGTTTGGCGGAAAAATCTTGCGTTACCCAGGTTTGGCAAAGCCCATGCCTGGCACATCCTGCGGGCAGTCGCTTATAACCTGAGAAGGGTGCCAAGGCTTTATGCTGAAAGCCTGTTGCCACCATTGCCACAGGCAAAATCCGCTTAAGGGCAGGAAAAAGTGGGAACAGCCCCGTTTTAAGGTCTTTTTTGCCCAAATTCATGGCGATAATTCCAGTTTTTGACAATGATTTTGAGGTTTTACGGTTTGCCCATGAAAACAGGTGGCTTTTGCAAAAGGCTCTTTAATTTTGTGTTTGTGATTACACCTCTATGATTGTTGGGCAGACGGCGCTATGAATTACGTTAGGCCGAACAAACAGTGTTAGTCGCAGTTGAGGCAGTTGTCGAGTGTGCCTTATCCGGTCTACAAGACGCTCCAGCCTGCCGCGCAAGTTACCGTTCTAGGAGGAGGGAGGGGTACAATACCCCTTAAATTTTCTTGAGGTTTGCACCGCCCAGCATCTCCAGGGCCAGTAAAGCCATGTTTTTCGAGCCGCCGCCTTCACCCAATAGTTCTTTTACGCGGACTAAATCGGTACGAACGATTTCAGCATAGGAATTCTCTTGCAAGAGCCTGGTTATTTCTGCGGCGAGGTTGTCGGCCGTGGCGTCGTGCTGGATCAATTCTTTTACAGCGGCTTTGCCGAGGATGATGTTGGGTAGGCCGATGTACGGGGTTTTTACTAGCCAACGTCCCAGCCAGTAGGTTAACGGTGCTAATTTATAAGCGATAACCATTGGTACGCCGAGCAAGGCTATCTCTAAACTTGCCGTACCGGAGGTGGTCATGATGGCGTCGCAACATTGGATTACGTCGTAAGGTTTCTTTTTAATGACGGTTAACATCAGCCGGGCGGATTTTACATGGCTGTCGATTAACGTATCGGGAATCGAATCGGCCTGCGGCAGTAGAAAATGGATGCCGGGGAATTTATTTTGCAGTTTATGCGCCGCATCGAGCATCACGGGCAACATCCGCTCGATTTCGTTCCTTCGGCTGCCCGGTAATATGCCAACGATGGGCTTGGATTTACCCAAACCGAACACGCGGAAACCTTCGTCTTTGCTGAGGTGGGGGCGCACTTTATCGACAGATGGATGGCCGACATACCTTACGGGTACGTTTTCCTTTTCGTAATAAGGGACTTCAAAGGGGAAAATTACCGCCATCATATCAATGACTGCACCGTATTGTTTTACCCGTCCCGGTCGCCAGGCCCAAACTTGCGGGCTGACATAAAACAGGACTTTAATGCCGATTTCCTTGGCATAGCGGGCAAGTTTGAAGTTAAATTCCTTATAATCGACGCATACCAGCAAATCGGGGCGCTCTTCGCGTAGCAGCTTTTTCATGGTATAGAGCGCACGGTTGATTTCCGCGTAATGCTTAATAACTTCGATAACGCCAATCACTCCGATGCCGGAAGCATCATAGTTGATATTGATGCCAGCCAATCGCATGCTGTTTCCTCCCATGCCGATGCCTGTTAGGTCTGGGCAGAGCTGTTTCAATTCCAGGAACATATTGGCGGCATGTTGGTCGCCGGATGATTCGCCAGCACTAAAAGCGATAGTTAAAGGCCTATTACTGCTCATTGTTAATGATTAAGTTAGAAAATCGATCCCGTCCAATTTGCGGATTAGCGGGATCGGGTAATGGGGTTAACAGGAATTGTTAACAATTCAAATACCGATCTTGATTTTGCATTGTATTAATTATAGCGGTTTCGCTAACCAAGAGTAGGAGGAAAAGATTAGTCTTTACATTGAGTAGACGCTATTCTTGGTTGGAAATTACCGTTAATTGTTACAATCGAATATCAAAATGCTGTTAAAAAAATTTTAAATGATAAGGATTGACAAGCGGTTGAATATGGAATTTGATGTTACTGTCTGCACAGACAAATAAGGCTGATAAGTTTTGTTAATTATTGTTTTATATATTTATTTAATAAAAGCAATTACGTGTCCGCCTTAATTATTTACTACGTAAATAATTTTTAACTATAACTAAAATAAACGATAGCAAGGAGAAGAAATGAAAAAAATAATTACATTTTCCAGTATTTTGAGTTCAATTTTACTGTGTATATCGAATTCTGTTTTTGCCGATGGCCCCTGTGATGGCTTGCCGGGTCATGACGAATTAAAGGGGGCTTTAACGTTAGCCCGAAATACCGATAACGGCGGTTTTGACCTCGATATGTGGGGTACTGTCGTGAACCGCGACGGTGCCGTTTGCGCCGTTGCCTTTACAGGGGGGAATCGTGGCGCCCAATGGCCTGGCAGCCGGGTTATATCGGCTCAAAAGGCCAATACTGCTAATGCGTTCAGTTTGCCCGGCTTGGCTTTGTCTACC
>JBGAWU010000417.1:0-2599 GCA_044227425.1 Methyloglobulus sp. | reverse complement strand
GCCTTGCAACAGCGATTGCCAAGCGGTTAAGGGATAAAGGACATAAGACCCATATCAAGAGGTTCACAAAAGCAGGTGCGATCACTGACGAATTGACAAAGGCCAAAGTGTGCGGAGAGCACTATGACCACATCGTCCATCTTTGCGGGTTTGCAGACGATAAGGTAGAAAGCCAATCAATGCGTTGTTCGTTAGCGGTCGAAATGGCACAGGGTTGTGAAGCCACGCAAACCAATGCGACCCTCTGGTTATTGACCCATCAAGTTGCCAATCAATTTCCTGTTGATCAAGAACACGCATTTGCTAGCGGAAACATAAACACTTGCATGGCAAATGATGCCGCCTTGTGGGGATTCGGACGGACGTTAATGAATGAAGCGACTAATTACCGCGTCCGTTTGCTTGATATTAATGGACAAGTCACTAGCGCTCCGGTTTTGGATGCCATTGTTGCTGAATTCTTACAAAACGATGGCCCGCAAGAAGTGCTAGTGACTTCGGAAGGAAAGCGTTTTGTACCCAAATTACGCTTTGAAACGGATCCGCAGAAGTGCGAAGCTAAAACCGAATGCCAAGAGCAACGGCTCGGCTTCAAGTTGCCGGGCCAATTACGGAATCTAAGTTGGGACTATGTTCCTCCAAGTAAATTGGCTGACGACGATGTCGAGGTGGAAGTTAAGGCAACCGGGCTTAATTTCAGGGATGTCATGTATACATTAGGGTTGTTATCCGATGAAGCGGTAGAAAACGGCTATGTCGGGCCGACACTCGGGTTGGAGTTTGCCGGTTCTGTAATAGCTGTTGGCAAACAAGTCAAAGGCTTCAAGGTTGGCGACCACGTAGTGGGGTTCGGACCCGCAAGTTTTAGCAATCGGGTGAAATCGAAACCCGATGCGATAGCGGTTATCCCAAATGTTCTCGATTTTAATGCAGCCGCAACGATCCCAAGTACGTTTTTCACGGCTTATTATGCGTTGGTTGTACAGGCCCGATTGCAGCCGAAGGAAAAAATCCTTATACACGGTGCGGCTGGCGGAGTGGGGATTGCGGCGGTTCAAATCGCACAGTGGCTGGGTGCGGAAATATACGCGACGGCGGGTTCCGGCGAAAAACGCGATTTTCTGCGGCTCATGGGGATTGAGCATATCCACGATTCAAGGACGCTAAGTTTTGCTGAAGAGATCCTTTCTGAAACCGGAAATGTAGGGGTTGATGTCGTACTCAATTCATTGGCAGGTGAAGCAATTAACCGGAATTTTCAGGTATTAAAACCTTTCGGCCGTTTCCTTGAGTTGGGGAAACGTGATTTTTACGAAAATACCCATATCGGTTTGCGCCCATTCCGCAACAATATCAGTTATTTTGGTATCGATGCAGATCAATTGATGCTGGAACGTCCGAACCTTACCAAACAGTTGTTCGTTGACATGATGAAGTTGTTCCAAGAAGGCATTTTGCACCCGCTGCCTTATACGGTTTTCGATGCCAATCAAGTCGTGGACGCGTTTCGCCATATGCAGCAAGCGAAGCAGATCGGTAAAATCGTAGTGACCTACGATAATGGCATCAAGACAAAGCCGTCTTTTGAAAAAATCATACGTCCGCCGTTGAGTTTACCCGTAAAAGCCAGCTATCTGGTGACAGGAGGTCTGGGTGGGTTTGGGTTAAAAACCGCTGAATGGTTGGTTGAAAAAGGGGCGAGGAATCTCATTCTACTCAGCCGTAGCGGTTCGGTGACCGATGAGTCACGTACTGTACTCGATGCTTTAGAAAAACGAGGCGTTAGGGTTTATGCCAAAGCGTGTGATGTGACCGACAAAATCGCCTTAAAGTCGGTTTTTGACCATATAAAGTCTACAATGCCGCCATTAAAAGGGATCATCCATGCCGCCACGGTAATTGATGATGCACTGGTGCGGAATACGACTCAGGAACAGATCGACCGCGTTCTCGCCCCAAAAATTCAAGGTGCTTTAAACCTCCATGAGTTGACACTGAACGACAAACTTGATTATTTTATCCTGTACTCGTCAGCGACGACATTATTTGGCAATCCGGGGCAAAGCAGCTATGTAGCGGCTAATTTTTGGTTGGAAGCATTGGCTTCATTCAGGCGCAATGCGGGCTTACCAAGTACCTGTATACGATGGGGCGCAATCGGTGATACAGGGTATCTGGCGCGTAATGAAAAAATTAAGGACGCACTGCAAAGCCGTATGGGCGGGTCGATGTTGGATTCAAAAAAAGCGCTGAAGATTATGGAACAAATGATTTTGTCAAATAGTCCGAGTTTTGGGGTTATGGAGCTGGATTGGCCTGCATTGGGACGGTTTCTGCCGACCGCGCAAGCAGATAAATTTCGTGAAATTGCATTGCAATATCAAGATTCCGAGCAGCATACCGATTCATCTGCCGACATCCAAAGGCTTTTGGAAGAACTGTCCGATGAAGAACTCAAGGTTACTTTTATCGATATGCTTAAACAGGAATTGGCGAAGATATTATTGTTGCCTGTTGATAAAGTAGATGAAAATCGGTCAGTATATGATATGGGAATGGACTCTTTAATGGGCGTTGAGTTGATGGTAGCTATTGAGTC
>JBGAWU010000416.1:0-2637 GCA_044227425.1 Methyloglobulus sp. | reverse complement strand
CCCTTTTGTGACTGGCACCGTATTTTTGGATTTGTCTGACCAGACTGATGTTGCTTTCAGCAATGTCATGGTGGATGGAAGATCCCTTATGCCTGAAATAGATATTCACCAACCAGACCATGTGATCATAAGCAACTATGACCCTAAAATCCATCTGGTCAATAACCAACCCAATATCAGTCCGGATAACTTAGGCTTCACTCAAAATAACAAGTTATCCTACAACCTTCCGGCGAATTTAACCGATGGATTTACAGTAACGGGGGCAAAAACCGATTCCTTTGGAAAAACCGCCTTAGAATCAATATGGAGAAGAGATTCACTCATCGCTGTTTTAAGCAATGGTTACTATACTCGTCCGGATGGCAGTAAATTCATTATCTTAACTGACAACATATCGGACAGGGTAAGCGGCAATATCTCAACTGTCGATACGAGGATAAATATTACCCAGAATAATCAGCTACTAGGCCCATATTTAGGACAGTTGCCCAATTAGTTGTAAACCGTAAGCGTCTAGTGAAACCACCTTGTCGATTAGTCTTCAAGACCTTTCCACGGCTGGTAGCACATAGCGCTTAGAAAAGTGGCCAATGCTTTTAACAACCAATGAATTGGGCTACTATCCATGTTTTCGGAGCGATTCAGTCTCAATTCGTTATTTTCATGACACTGGGGGTTGGAATTGATTAAGTAAATGGCACAATACAAATTTTGTCGGCAATAAAAACAACCTGAATGCCTCGTTCCAATAATTTTTAATGATTAAATTTCCCCGAGGCATTTGGGACGGAACTTTAACTACCCAAAAGCAATACGTTGAACGACAAAAAGGCTAAACACCGTGACATAAGATACATGCCGCGAATTTCATTAAATAATGTTCGCCACAATTTTTAGTAACGTATCTTTAATTGGAATCTGAATTGCAAACAAGGCAATTAACGGTATTACGGCAGGTAAAACTATATTGAGTATTGCGGCTTTTCCTATGGGAGCCATTCGCATTTGGATTACAGCTTCGTAAAGGCTTAATGTATCAGCAACAGGGCCGATTTCCGGGGCTTGCAGCAACGAATCGTCAGTTATAGTTTCATGCAGAATCCAACGTTTGTAGACAAGACGGCCATGATGTCCGACCAGCGCACCGTACTCTAACCTTGCCTTGCGTTTGGTTGCCGCCAATTTTGGAATAAATACCAACAGCGGAGATAAAAAAAACAGCAGGACAACCACAAGGAAAACAACAGTTAACAGTTTGAGCGACTGCACTTGCAACCCGTGATAAATGACTTCATGTGCCAGTCGTGAAGCCAACACCAAGGAGATTGCAAACACAAATAAACTGAATGCAACCGGGATTTTTTCGAGAAACCCCAAGCCGCCTGCGCGATCGGGATGGGTAGGTACAATCTCTAGATCAAGAGCGGCGATACGTTTGAGCAACAAGAACAATAGCACCAACCGCCATAACGAAAGGTAAACCAGCGCAGAGAAAATAGGCCGGCTGACATAAACCATCCACCTACCTCCGAATCCAAGATTAAACTCAGTCGGCGTACCCGTATTTGCCCAGTTTAACTCATGCATTTCCTGGAAAGGCGGGTGTAGTATCAACGGTGTCAAAACAAGAACAGCAATGACCACCCAAGGCATCGTGCTGTTGCGGAGTAACAGGGTATTTTGTATTGCCTGTTTAAATGCGTTTTGTTGATCATCGCTGATTAAGCCGGAGTTACGAAAATTGGGAATTAATTCAGCGACAACCCCTTGCGTTATCCCTTCGCCAAAAATAATGAGGGGGATTGCAACTAAAAAACGTGCATGGATACCAAAATGCCGAAATAAAGGCTCGTTGAGCTGACTATGGATTGTCGCCCCATCTATTTGACCCCATAAAACTAGAGGAAGCCAAGCCAGCATTGTAAAAAAAAGTGCCCGTCTTAGTATCCCCAAGCCTTCCGTGGGAATTAAACCAATACGACGATAAAACCGAAAAACCAAATCATCGCGTATTAATGAAAATTCAATGATCGATTCGTTTTTGTCATTATTATTCATCATTATAAGTAACCTTATTGGCAAAATGTTCCTCTACATCCAGCTAGCTCCAATTATTGCGGTGCCTTTGTAGACCCCTCATGATTCGAGCAACAATCTGGTACCATTAATTCTCGAGTTTAGCTTCTTCCTTGTTAATTCCTATGCCACAATGAATCGTCCCAAAAACATCGGAAACCTGGCCACTGCTGTCCTACAGTTTAGAGAGAAAACCGACCTAAGAACCGCATGTTGAATTACAATAGGTTAACGTCAACTTATTGAAACACATGGGAACTTAGGCCATGGCGCCGTGTAATACAGTTTTGTCGCAACTGTTAAAAATGGTAGGTAGACATGCATTTGAGAAACTTGCTTCAACCCATCACCAAGACCAAAAGTTGCGTAAAACTAGTTGCTGGTCGCAGTTCTTACCCACAGCGAGTAGCCTGGATGGAGTGTAACGGAATCCGGGCATCCTTAGCTTCGATGCTCCTGTATTTCCGCGCAGCTTCATACGGGCTACGGTAGTGGCTAAAGTTTAAATGACGCACCGAATTGCAGGCACTTTGGATAACAAGTAGTAAGCACTCACTC
>JBGAWU010000415.1:0-2639 GCA_044227425.1 Methyloglobulus sp. | reverse complement strand
ATTTCGCCCGGCTCGGTTATCCCTATCAACCGCTTTCCGTTACGCTGGAAAATTTGCAGCTTTAACTCTTCTTCCAACAACTGGACCTGCCTGCTCACGCCGGATTGGGAAGTATGGAGGGTTTCGGACGCATTGGAAACACTTAATCCCTGACGGACGATTTCGCGGACATAGCGTAATTGGATAAGGTTCATTGTCAACTTCCCGTTTTAGCAGCTAATTTTTTAAAATTTCACCTCGGCTGATGATGAATACCCATTTAAATTAGAGATTCTGACATACTCTATATGCAAAAAAAGCATAACGATAGCTTAACATATTATTTAACCCACGTATTTACTCACTGTTATAGTGATCGAAAATTTAAATAAACTTATCTAATACAGGAATTAACAATTATGGATCCAATGTACTCGGTTTCAGGTTTTGCCGTCGGCTTATTGGTCGGCATCACCGGTGTGGGCGGCGGCTCTTTAATGACGCCGTTGCTGGTCTTTCTGTTCGGTTTTAAAGCCTCTGTCGCGGTAGGCACCGACCTGCTCTATGCCGCCATCACCAAAACCGGCGGCGTGTTTGTTCATCACGGCAAACATGGATCGGTCGATTGGAGAATCGTCGGCTGGTTAGCGCTGGGCAGTTTACCGTTTGCCCTCACGACACTTTATGTCATCAAACAATTAATGGATGTCGGCAAAGAAACCACCGGGATGATTACCTATTCGCTGGGGATTGCACTGATATTGACCGCCTGCGCGTTGTTAATCCGCGCCGTTTTATTACAACGCGCTAAAGCCAAAGGAGAAATCGACGACGATCACAGCAGCATTGAAAATGCGGGTCGATTTTCTCCCCGCTGGGAAGTACCGGCAACTATCCTAACCGGTGCAGTGTTGGGGGTATTGGTAACTTTGTCATCGGTTGGCGCAGGTGCTTTAGGTACAGTGGCTTTGATGTTCCTATATCCAAAGATGACGACTTTGAAAATCGTCGGCACCGACCTTGCCCACGCCATTCCTTTAACTGCCGTTGCCGGTTTAGGCCATCTTAGCCTAGGTAACGTTGACCTGATGTTATTGGGCAGTTTATTGATTGGCTCCCTACCCGGCATTTGGATCGGCAGCCACCTAAGCGCCAAAATACCGGAGCATTTTTTACGCCCGGTGTTGGCATCTGTTTTACTACTTATCGGACTTAAATTTGTTATTCAGTAAACTTCCAATGGGTGAAAAATATTGGCTTCATTCGCGGCACCCATGAAGCCTAATATCTTTCAACAATAAAAGGATATCCAAAAGCGGGAGAACGTCCGTAACGAACTTATCGAACCACGTGCTTTATCCGCTAAATCGTTCACAATTGTTTATTGATGCAGTCTGTTTAGCAATTTAATTCCAGTACTGTACTATTTGTCCAATAACTTTCGCCAACCCATCAGTTATATAGCTGCAAAAGTTAGGCTGGCACTATTTCCAGCCCAACTTGCTTTGCTGGAGATTAGTTAGGGTTTACCAAAACGCTTACTATCTTACCCCCATCGATATAGCCTTGGGCATTGACAGAGCCACATGTTGGTGCATCTCCGTTGACCTGCACAGTTGTATGTGTGGATGCGGCAGTAAGTGCCATCGTAATGATCTTCTGGTCAGTTGAAGTGAAGTTAACCATATCGCCTATCCGATTCGTTCTAACGCCTATATTTGTTGCAACCGCACCAGATTGAAGGAATACACCTGGAACACCTCCAATTGCTGTACAGAAAGCGTGCGATACCGATGGCAGCAAGCTAATTGCGACAGCGCCCAAAAACGCATTAAATAATTTTTTCATGACATTTCTCCAGATTCGTGGTTTGTTTAAGGATTCGAAACCGACACTAAATTTCGTTAGATTCTAATCCGCTTGTGCAGACTTGGATTACCAGGTTTGCTTTCAGGACATCTCAACTAAAAAATTTTCGTTGCCCTTGGACGACACTTTACGTAAAAGATGTCGATTGAGAAATATCACTAGCGGACTAGTCCGTTCGAACTATAAAACTCAGTTTTTTGGCTAATTAGCCGTTATGCTTTAGAGGACAGTTGTTAGGAATAGGCAAATCCAGCCACTCAAACCATTTGGCTTATATCGAAAGAAATAAAAATGAAGCCAATATGCCTAAAGCCATAGGTCGAATGATTTGTTGAGGTTTGGTTTGTAAACCACTAACCTGAAATCAACGGAACTCCGCCATAAATACCAAACCCGCGTTAGCCTATCGTGACAAGGTTTCCATTCGATAACCCACTCAAGAGGACTAACTTAACTATCCGTTTTATTCGAGAAGCAAACCGTGCATACCTTAAATCAAAAACTCAACGAAGAAATGGAAATCGAGCGGATGTGGCTAACATCCAAGCAAGGCGAATATATTTTCTTTTCTGCCTTGCCCGTGTCCCTAATTGTGACTTTCATACTATGGGAACAAGCGTCACATCGGCTACTGTTAACATGGTTTTTCATACTTACCTTCATCAATTTTCTCAGATGGATTTCAACCCGCTACTATTACAATCACAAAGAAACCCTCAATCATAATGTCTCCCGATTCAAGCAGATTTTACTCATCGGTTGTTTAATGTCGGGTTGCTGGGTAGCCATAG
>JBGAWU010000414.1:0-2641 GCA_044227425.1 Methyloglobulus sp. | reverse complement strand
CCCGATGTCGATAATGGTATTTTAGTGGTTTTTATGGAAATAAAGATAGCGGGGAATAAGCCATTCTCATGCCAATGACTCCGATGCCTTCCAAAGTTATAAGCTTGCGTTGTAAAACTGTTGGCTCGAACTATCAAGCCCTGTTTTATATCGATGAATGTTCTTTAGTGCGATTGCCTTTAGCATCGAGGGAATAATCGACCGTCATCAATGCTGGAATTTCCTTGCCGGAAACAGGCCTACTAAACAAGTAACCTTGCATTACATGGCAACCCAATCCGAACATGACGGATGCCTGGTCCCTTGTCTCAACACCTTCAGCCACCAAGGTAAAATTCAAGGCGTTCGCCAAACCGATAATAGTGCCTAAGAGCAAGGGCGTATGTGGGTTGCTGAGCAGGTCTTCAATAAACATTTTGTCGATTTTCAAACCGTCCAAAGGCAGTTGTTTCAACGAGGCCAAGCTTGAAAAACCGCTGCCAAAATCGTCAATAGCAATTTTTACGCCAAGCTCCCGCAACTGATTAAATATCTCAATGCGGCCAACCGTTTGTAAGCCGTTTTCGGTAATTTCCAGCTGCAGATATTGGGCGGGTACCTGGGTTTTTGCCAATAATTCTTTAACGGAATCCACGAAGCTGGGATCCTGAAAGTAGGCAGGCGAGATATTGACCCCTACCTGAATATAGGGAAGTCCAGCTTTATGCCATTCCGATATTTGTTCGCATGCGGTTTTAATTGTCCAGTAACCCAACTGAGAAACCAACCCCATCTGTTCCGCCAGAGCGACAAACTCATTAGGGGAAATAATCCCTTTCTCTGGATGAAGCCAGCGTGCCAACGCTTCTACGCCGATAATTTTCCCTGTATCCAGCGATATTTGGGGTTGGTAAAACAGGATGAACTGCTCATTTGCCGAGGCTTCCCGCAGCATCCTTTCTTTTTCCTGACGTTGCTGGATCTGGTTGGCCATATGAGGCGAAAAGAAAATACAACGTTGTTTGCCGGTTTGCTTTGCCAAATACATGGCGGTATCCGCCGCTTTTAATAACTCAGGTTCGCTGACGCCGTCTTTAGGAAATAAAGAAATGCCAATGCTTGCGCTTGGGTTAACCTGATGGTTACCTAACGTCAAAGGCTGATTTATTTTTTGCAGGCAACGTTTGGCAACATCGGCTACGCTAGCTTCGTCTGCAATGTTGTTTAAGATAATGCAAAACTCATCGCCGCCGATACGGGCAATAAAATCGACTTCCCTTGCCACCTGCTTTAACCGCACACCTATTTCCTGCAGGAACTGGTCACCCAAATGATGGCCGAAATTATCGTTAATCATCTTAAAGCCGTCCATATCGATAAACATCAATGCGAACAAGCTCTTCCGCTGCATCGCAGACATGATGATGTCCTCCATGCGTTCCTGAAAGTAAGACCGGTTCGCCAACCCGGTCAGATGGTCAAAATAGGCCAAGCGATGAATTTGCTTTTCTGTTTGTTTCTTATGTGAAACATCCTGGACAATGCCGGTAATGAAAAGCTGGTTATGGGCATTAAGCGCTTCAATATCCTGTTGTACTTCGATACTTTCCGAAGGCTTTATCGTGATCCGATATTCTATATGCTGGATTGCCTTGCTATGGGCCGCGGCATTAATCACATCCCTGACAAATTCACGGTCTTTCGGATGGATCAGTTTTATAAATCCCGCCAGTGACCCTTCGAAAGTACTCAAGTCAATTCCGCAAAGTTGCGCCAACTGATCGGAAATGGTGAATTGGTCGCGTTCTGTATCCCACGTCCAGTAACCTAACCTGGCAATCCTTTGGGCGGCGGTTAATTGCAGCTTACTTTTCCTTAATTCGGCGGTGACTTGTCCGGCCCGTAAGCCGAAATTCACCCGCTGTATAAGAATCGGATAATTGTTAATCGGCTTGGCAATAAAATCCGTAGCGCCGGATTCGAATGCTTTATTGATTGAATCGATGTCATCCATGCCCGTTACCATGACGATGGGTATATCCGTCAATGACTGGTCTTTCCTAAGCAAACGGCAGGTCTCAAATCCGTCAATTGTCGGCATAACTGCATCTAGCAGGATAAGGTCGGGGATTTGGTTTTTAACTTGCGTTATCCCTTCGACACCACTCACTGCCTCACTGACAATAAAACCTTCATTTCGCAGGACCGATCCTGTAATTATCCGGAATGTAGGGTCGTCATCTATGAGCAGGATTTTACGTTTGGACGAATTTCTTTCATCCGCCACATCGTCATCCGCACTGTCCGCAAAAACTGAGAAATCCGACCTTTCCCGTTTCAATGCTTCCATGATACCCGGCAATTCTTCAACCACTTCCAATAGCACAGGCTCAGCACCTTGCGTATTGCCTTTCCTGCCGATACTTTCCAAAAGGGCTGCTTTTCCCGCTAACGCCTTCGCGCCTAAATTGCCACATGATGACTTAAAATTATGCGCAATGCCCATCAATTTAGGTGCATCCTTGCTTTCTAACGCTGCTTTCATGGCATCAACTTCTTGCGGCGCCGATTCCAGAAAAAGGCTGATCGCCTTATCCAGCAAATTATCTCCGCCCGGCGTAACCAAACCCCGCAAATTCTCCAATGCTATTTGATCGAGGGT
>JBGAWU010000413.1:0-2646 GCA_044227425.1 Methyloglobulus sp. | reverse complement strand
TCCGATTACCAAGTTGATGTGCAAGATGCTGAAGCTATCGAAAATGCGCCGCAATTACAGGGGCTTGAAACGCCTGAGCGGCATTTGTTGGGTGAAGAAATCGTCAAGACGATTCAATCGGCAATAGAGCATTTGCCTGAAGAAATGCGTGTGGCCATTATGTTGCGGGAATTTGAAGGCATGAGTTATGAAGAAATTGCAGAGGCAATGGATTGCCCAGTAGGAACGGTGCGTTCGCGTATATTCAGGGCGCGTGAAGCGATTGACAGTAAATTAAACCCTTTGCTTGATTAACGGTGATAGTAAATGCGTGATGAAATTAATCAAAATATTTCCCGGCTTGTTGATGATGATCTTGGCTACGATGAAACATTGGATTTATTGGGTAAGATTAAAAAAGACGATAGCCTTAAGGCCAAGATGGCGCGATACCAGGCGATTAGCCACGTACTAAAAAATGAAGAATACCTGCATATCAGTTCCGATTTTTCAGCAAAAGTTTTTCAAGAAATACAGAAAGAACCCAACTATTTACTCCCACAACGAAAACAACCAACAACCGATACAAAAAAAATCTTCGCTGTTGCCGCTTCAGTTTTATTGGCAGCAATTCTGGTTGGACATAATCTGCAAAATCGTACATCCCCACTTAACAATTCGCCAACAGTAACGGCGTCAATTGCAACTAAGCAAGCTTTACCTACTGCACTAGCCCAAAAGCAGAGCGAAAATAGTGCGCATCGCCGTCCGCTTACCGCCCAATTTAACGAATATTTACAAGCCCATAACAGTAGCGTATACACGAATGGTGAGGCAAGCTTTCATCCCTATGCCAAAATGGCGGCATACGGAAAGGAATAAATGTGGTGCAACTTTTTTTCATAATGTTGTTGGCGGTAATCGGAGTGGTGGTCGCTGAGGAAAATCCGTTAACCGCTAAACAAATTCTGGAAAAAATGGCCACGGCTATGGAAGTATCGAATTATCAAGGTACGGTTGTTTTTTTAAAAAACGACAAACTTGAGGCTATGAAGTACTTTCATACGGTCGATAAAGATAAAGGTCAGGAACGTTTGGTTTCCTTAAACTCACCATTAAGAGAAATTATCCGAAATTCCGATGAGGTCAAATGCTCTTACAAGATGACTCATCAGGTCATTGTCGATCATCGCCCGTACGAACATTCATTTATAGTTGATGTGCCAAAAAATTTGGATGGACTTGAAAGTAGTTACCGGTTTGAGATCGTCGGGGAAGAGGAAGTTGCGATGCTGCCCGCTTACGTCGTCGCCATCCAGCCCAAGGATGATTTTCGTTACGTTAGAAAGATATGGGTATCGAAACAAGATTTTTTGCCGTTGAAAGCTGTTGTCTATGATCTGTCAGGCATTGTTTTGGATCAAGTCGTATTTACCGAAATGCAGGTTAATAATCAGGGGCCTGCCAAAAAAGCCGAAAGTCCGGTTATTCCTGTTAGTCCAGGAGGAGGCGGGCAAGATCTACAATCCCAAGCAGCGTTTGAGCTTTCAGTATTACCGCAAGGGTTTAAACAAATATTTTTTACCCGCAAACCGTTACATAATTCCGGTCGCCCTGTAGATCATTTAATGTTAAGCGACGGTTTTGCTTCGGTTTCAGTTTACCTGGAGTCTACCCAGGACGAGTCGTCCGCGGCTTCTCGTTTGCCTGCGGGAATTCATACGGTTGGTGCAATCAACTCAATCAGCCGAAGTTTGGCCGATTCTCAATTAACCGTTTTAGGCGAGGTGCCTGCGACAACCGTCAAATTCATTGCC
The DNA here is from genome assembly GCA_044227425.1 of Methyloglobulus sp. Classification (GTDB taxonomy): domain Bacteria; phylum Pseudomonadota; class Gammaproteobacteria; order Methylococcales; family Methylomonadaceae; genus Methyloglobulus. The sequence goes on along the minus strand of JBGAWU010000413.1, from coordinate 850 downwards.
GAAAGCGTTAAACTACGGCAACCCGTGCCTTGATTGTTTCCTGTCAGATTGATAGGAAATGCTAAACTAGCTTTAATAATCAGTATAGAGTGTTCGATCGCTTGAAAGCGTTTGGGCTAATCCGTATGATTGCGTATCATCTAAAAGTTATAAACGATTTGGACGACATGGAGATTACTAATGTTCAATAGGGTCATTTGCTGTTTTGTACTGATAATTTTGGGCAACCTGCCTGTATTCGCCCAGTTGCCGGATTTTACCGAAATGGTAAAGACCAACGGTGTGGCAGTAGTCAATATCAGTACAACTCAAAAAGCCAAGCCTGCTGTTAAAGGTATGCCAAAAAACCAACGGTTACCTGAAGGTTTGCCGCCGGAAATGGAAGAACTGTTTAAACATTTTTTCAATGACCCTAACGGCGGCGGATTTGGAGACCAGGAAGAATCTCAATCATTGGGTTCCGGTTTTATCATATCTCCGGACGGTTACATCTTAACGAACCATCATGTTGTCAATAATGCCGATGAAATCATAGTCAAGCTCACCGACCGGCGTGAGCTGGTCGCTAAATTGATTGGTTCCGATGCCCGGACCGACATCGCCTTACTTAAAGTGCAAGCAACCGGCCTGCCTTCGGTTACGATAGGTTCGCCGAATGACTTAAAAGTGGGCGAATGGGTGTTGGCAATCGGTTCTCCATTTGGCTTCGACCAATCGGTGACTGCCGGTATCGTGAGTGCAAAAGGCCGGAGTTTACCCGGTGGTAATTATGTGCCATTCATCCAAACCGATGTTGCAATTAATCCCGGCAATTCCGGCGGCCCCTTATTCAACATGGATGGTAAAGTCG
>JBGAWU010000412.1:0-2659 GCA_044227425.1 Methyloglobulus sp. | reverse complement strand
TGATATATATCAATATATTGCATAGGAAGCGCAAACATAATATCCCGGATTGTTTAGCCAATCGAATAATAATTCAGATTCACGGGAGCAAAATATGTTGTCATTATCAAAATCTTATCCCTTTTTACTGGTATTACTGCTTACTCAACCGCTATATTTGCGGCAGAGGAGCATAAAGCTTATGTTCAATTTAACGCAGGCGCGGCGTTTGCCCAGCCTTTTTCGGAGGGTGTCGAACAGTGTATTTCAATTTTCGGTTGCAATTCATTTTCTTATAAAGAAAAAACCGATACAGGTTTTGCTGCAAGTATCGCTTTAGGCTACCGGTTAACGGATGCCTTCCGTTTAGAAGGCGAGGCAATGTATCAATCGAACGATTTGAATAAATTTATTTACCAATCCAGTGGTTCTTTGCCATCAAATGCTTTTTCCGCTTCGCTCAAGGGAGAACGGGAGCGCACGGCATTTTTATTAAACACGTACTACGACTTTAAAAACAGCACCCCCTTTACCCCTTACTTGACTGCTGGGGTTGGTGGTTATCATTTACGAATAAAATCCTCGCGATTTAACCCCAGACCGAGCCGTGAAAACAGTCTGGATTTTGCTTGGCAAGTCGGCGCCGGTTTAAATTACCGACTGAATGATCGCATTAGTTTTGACTTAAAATATCGTTATTTCAGCGGAGCCGATTCAGAAGTGACATTTCCGTCGCTGACCAGCGTTATTGGGCAGCCGACCAGAGATATTGTCGAGCTTCATGAAGTCGGTGACCATCAAGTGATGGCGGGCATCAGAGTGGGTTTTTAAACATGCCGAAGACTTAGGAATAAATGCCCTTTTTAATTCGAAGAGGGCATTGAAACGTTTTCTAATAACGTTGCATCGAACTATCGCATTCTAATGACCAAGCATCAACCCCGCCGCTTAGGTTGCTAATATCCTTAAACCCGACCTGGTTTAAAAAATTGGCTGCTTGCTGGCTGCGGATGCCGTGATGGCAAATAACGACAATTTCTTTGTCAAAGTCTATTTCCGTAAGCCGCGTGGGAATCTGGTTAAGCGGAATGGACACGCTGCCTTCGATACGGCAGAAACTGAATTCGAAAGGCTCGCGCACATCGAGCAGGAAAAGGTTTTCCTGTTGCTCGATTTTGGCTTTTAACCCGGTGGCGGACAGTTGCTTGACTGGCATAGCGGTTCCTTGTTAAACAATTAACGGATAAATCTTTCTAGGCGTTGCATGGCGTCAGCCATCCGTTCGATGGAAGTCGTATAAGCAAAACGCACATGTCTACCGGGCTGATGGTTGCCGAAATCTAAACCCGGTGTAACGGCAACGCCTTCTTTTTCCAGTAAGCCGAGTGCAAACCGGTAACTGTCGCCGGTTAATTTACTGCAATCGGCGTAAATGTAGAACGCACCGTCGGGTTTGACGGGAATTTCAAACCCTAATTTTATCAGCTCGTTATAGAGAAAATCCCGCCGGGCGGCGAATTCCGACCGCCTTCTTTCCAGTTCTTTTATATTCCCTTCATCAAAGGCCGCAATCGCTGCATATTGCGATAACGTGGCGGCGGAAATGTAAATATTTTGCGCCAGTTTTTCGGCAGCGTCTACGAAGCCGTCGGGGACGATTAACCAGCCGATGCGCCACCCCGTCATCCCGAAATATTTTGAAAAGCTATTGATGACGAAGGCATGGTCACTGAATTCAAGCGCGGTCGGCGCTTGTTCTCCGTAAACCAGCCCATGATAAATTTCATCCGAAAAGAAATAACCGCCTAAACGGTCAATGGTTTCAATACATTGCTGAAGTGTATGGGCATTAATTAACGTCCCGGTAGGGTTTGAGGGAGACGCGATTAATACGCCTTTCGTCGATACGCCCCAATGTTCCTCGATTAAATCGGGAGTCAATTGGTAATTCGTTATTGAACCGACCGGAACCGTTTGGGCTGTGCTTTCAAATAATCTGGCAAAATTACTGTTGCAGGGATAACAGGGATCGGCCATTAACAGCCCGTCCCCCGGGTTAAGGGTCGCGCCGAACGCCAGTAAAAAAGCGCCGGATGCACCCGGCGTGATGAAAATGCGTGCCTTATCAATTTTTAAGCGGTGACGCGCCAGATAGTGGTCGGCAATTTTTTGCCGTAATTCCGGTAAGCCTGCAGCAGGCGTATATTTAATATTGCCTGTGCGAAGTTGTTTTAATCCGGCTTCGACAATCGTCTGGGGCGTTGAAAAATCGGGCTCGCCGATTTCCATGTGAATAACATCGCGGCCTTGCATTTCCAATTGTTTCGCAAGGCGCAAAATTTCCATAACGTGGAAAGGCGTAATATCGAATATTCGTTTGGCTAACTGGTTCAACATAAAGTCATAATTATTTACAGCCCAAAATCATATCAATATTCCTTGCTAACTGCTTACTATTCTGCTAAAAATGCGCGGTTTATTTATTTTGCTATTGAGGAGTTCGTGAATGTCCGATAGTCCCAACACGGGTGCATCGCCTTTCAGTTTTAAGCCTTATGTCGAGCAAGAAGGCGAAGAATACATGAATGAGTCCCAATTGAAACATTTTGAGACCATTCTTAATAACTGGAAAGTGCAATTGATGAACGAAGTTGACCGCACTGTCCATCATATGCAGGAT
>JBGAWU010000411.1:0-2668 GCA_044227425.1 Methyloglobulus sp. | reverse complement strand
GAAACGATTAACTTGTTCCGATTAGGTTTCGACATCCAGAAAATAGCCAAAACTCGGCAGTTACAAGAATCGACTGTTTACCGGCATCTGGCGCAATACCTGGAAAATGGCGCGTTGTCATTAAGCGATGTCATCAATTTGACTGAACAGGAAATAAAGCTTATTCAAGAAGTTATCGTTAGCTTGCCCATTGAGCAACGTAATGCTCTCAAACCTGTTTTCGAAGCATTTGACGGTCTTTATAGTTACGATATTTTGCGCTGTGTCCGTGCCGCTTTGCAGCACCAGTCCACTTAAATATGGAACCCGTTTAATCATATTGAGGTGTTGCCGACCTACGGAACCGGAATCCTTGCCGTTTTGAGCCGCCCAAAAAAGCTCACAACGCCTCTAACTAACTGAAGGAGTTTCTTACCTGTGTATATTTAATTTTCAACGGACAATTAATCATAGAACCGTTACTGATCTTTTATCAGCCCATTGGAAATTGTTTATTAATTTTTATTTAACATTCGAGTCGCACTATACTAAGAACTGTCATTTAAGCCTGTTAGTATTCAAAACCCCTACGCTTTATTGCTATCTGCTTCGACTGCTTAATTTTATCGAACGCTAAAAGTTTTAAACCGATGCATCGCCTAGGAAGTAAATGTTTTTGTGACATAAAACACATTAATAAAACCTAGTGACGCACCCTAATCGCTAATTGTGAGAAATTTCACAAAAAATAAACCCTAGTCAAACTATTTTTAACTCCAGAGTGCTTATTGCTCTTAATTAATAAAAAAAGGAGACACTACCACATGCGAGAAAAGATTTTGTCAACACCATGCGATATCGGTCAGGCCGTTATCGACGAAAAAAAACCAACAATAATTATAAAGAAACACCTTGTCTTTGTAATAACCCTATTACATATGCTTCTTGCCGGCCAGCAAGCCTTTGCTTCCATGGCCGAACATCAAGCCGTATTAAACCTCGTTCCGCTAGCAGCGATGAACCGGCAGGTTGTGAATAGCGGCGCATGGTCCAATCCAACGACCTGGAATGGCGGGATATTACCTAAATCGGGCGAGAATATCTATGTAGCAAGCGACAAGTCCTTAGTTGTCGATATTGAAAGCAACCTTAGCTATAAAACGCTGAGGGTCGATGGTTCCATCAAATTCTCCTCTGCCAACAATGTAGGCATTAAAGTCGACACATTCGTCGTCACAGAGTCGGGAACGCTTGAGATCGGATCGGAAGCCGCGCGCATTCCTGCGTCGAATAGGGTAAAAATCCTTATCGCAAACAACGGTCCAATCAACCGTAACTGGGATCCGAGCAACATTAGCCGTGGAATTATCCTGCAAGGCAAAACCCGCATATTCGGCGCCGAAAAATCCGCTTATCACCCACTTTCCATTCGCCCTGTTGCAGGATCAAACCAAATAGTACTCGCATCGTTACCAACAGGATGGTCAAAGGGGGACATCATTGCAATTACGGCATCCAAATTCCGAAAAAAACTGAAAACAGACAATTCATACCAGACTGAGGACGAATTAAGGGTTATTAAATCCATTTCGGGAACAACCGTAACCTTGGGAAATCTCAGCAATCCCAATCTATCCGAACCTTTAAAATACAGCCACGCTTCACCTATCGCCAAAATGCCGGTTTACGCCGCCAATTTATCACGAAATGTTATCTTTGCCAGTGAAGGCGGTGAAACGGTTCCTGCGAATCAACGTGGACATTTTATGGTCATGCACAATCCTGACACCATAATTAAAGGCGCCGGATTTTATCAACTTGGCCGCACGGATAAATCGATACCTATTAACGATTTTAAGCTTGACGCCGATGGCTACCGAATCACTGACGTTAATGGAAATTATATTCCCGACATTAATACTAACCCGAGAGGACGCTATGCAGTCCATTTTCATCACACGGGTACCGATATCAAGATTCCCCCGGCTATTTGTTCAGGTAATGCAATTATTTCAAGTCCGGGTTGGGGCTTTGTTAACCACACCAGCAATGTAATTATGGAAAACAATGCCTCTTATGATGTCTTTGGCAGTCATTATGTCTCGGAAGATGGCAATGAAATTGGTGCTTTCAAACATAACATAGCCATTAAATCCGAAGGAAGGGATGTTATCGTTAAAGTAGGGGCCGAAAATCATGACAGCGGCCATGGCGGCCACGGATTTTGGTTTGAATCAAGAAATTTAGCTGTAGAAGACAATGTTGTTTCGGGTGTCAATAATGCAGGATTAGCCTATTTCCATCGGTTGTATATCAATGGGATTGATATAGAAATCCCACGGGAAAACCTGTTGCTTGCAGACAAAAGCTTCATGAAAGACTTACCGACGATACGGTACAACCGTATTCCAATTTCTCACCAAAAGGACATGACGGTTCTGTCCAGCGGCTCCGCATTAACCATCATTAAAGCCAATCGCGACCAAAGGCACGATGTACGCAGTATTATCGAGTCGCTCAAGGGTTATTCTATAGTCGAAGGCATCATGCTTCAATATACTGAAAAATATACGTTTAAAAATATTGAGTTAGTCGCCGATTCTTCAACCACATGGTGGGACAACGGCGTCAGCATAGCAAGACAGGTCAGGGATATCGCAATTATCGATAGTAATGTCGAAGGCTTTGT
>JBGAWU010000410.1:0-2679 GCA_044227425.1 Methyloglobulus sp. | reverse complement strand
AATACACCGGCTTTCGAGCAAGCGATTGGCGACCTTAATCCCAGGACTCGCGGTAAAGAAACTTCTTTTCAACAGGCCATCGCTCATGCGGCTTCATTGCTAAGCGATGCCAAACAACCGGCGATCGGCGGTTGCGCAACGGATGTAAACGGGATGCGGGCGTTATTGTCGCTGGCCGACTGCACGGGTGCTGTTGTCGATAATATGAGTTTTAACGCCGCCAGAAACAACTTCCTGGCCGTGCAGGATTCCGGCTGGATGAATACTACGCTGGCGGAAGTCAAAAACCGTTGCGATGTATTGCTCGTCGTGGGTTTCGATCTTGAAACCGCTGTCCCACGCTTTTTTGAGAAATATCTTTGGAATGAAGCGATGTTTCTGGAAAACGCCAGTCAGCGGGAAGTCATTTATTTGGGCAAAGCGCCATCGGGCAACGCATCAACTTCGCCAACCGGTCAAACTGCTACAGTATTTCCTTGCGATGTTGCCGCTTTGCCGGAAGTCGTGGCGGTATTAAGGGCTTTGGTCAAAGGTATGCCGATCCGGGCGGAGAGCGCTGGCGGTATTGCAATTGCCGATCTACAAGCCATTGCCGATAAGTTAAAAGCTGCGAAGTACGGGGTTGTAACCTGGGCGGCAGGCGCATTAGGCATCAACAGTCACGCTGAATTAATCGTGCAAACCGTCTCTGAAACGGTTAAGGACATCAATAAGAGCGGTACACGTTGTTCCGGCTTACCTCTATTGGGCAAGGAAGGCGATTTGACCGCCAATCAGGTGTGTGGCTGGACGACCGGTTATCCGGCGCGGGTACGGTTTGCCAGGGGATTTCCTGAATACGACCCTTATCTTTACGACAGTAAAACAATGCTCGCCAACGGTGAAGCCGACGTCCTGGTTTGGGTGCAGGCGTTCAACATTAATGCGGTGCCGCCGGTCACCGATGTTCCGACTATTGTCATAGGCCGCTCAGGAATGGTTTTCGAAAAAGAACCGGACGTGTTTATTCCCGTTGGTACGCCCGGTATCGACCATGTCGGTCATGCTTATCGAACCGACAATGTCGTTGCTATTAGGCTAAAAAAACTACGCGACTCAGGGTTGCCCAGCACGGCGGAAGCATTGATCGCCATCGAACGCGCATTACAGGAGTTGCAAACATGTTAATAAAACTGACAGGCGGTAAGGTTTACGATCCCGCAAGCGGTGTGGCAGGTGTTATACAAGATGTGTATTTCAAGGACGGCCGCATTATCGATAAACCGGGCGAACAACCGGTGGATAAGGAATACGATTGCCGGGGCAAAGCCATCATGTCTGGTGCTATCGACATGCACACTCATATCGGCGGAGGAAAAGGCAACATTGCCCGGACCTTATTGCCCGAAGACCACAGGAAAGATCCGGTGCCGCGCACTAGTATTACCCGTTCCGGTAACGGTCATGCTATTCCAAGCACGTATGTGACGGGTTATCGCTATGCCGAAATGGGTTACACCGCCGGTTTCGAACCGGCTGTGTTGCCGATCAACGCTCGCCAAGCCCACATGGAGATGGGGGACATTCCCATTCTGGATAAAGGTGGCTATGTCATGCTGGGTAGCGATGATTATTTCTTGCGCATGTTGACCGCGAAAAAAGACCAGAAAGCGATTAACGACTACGTGGCATTTACCATCAACGCCGCCAAAGCCATCGGTGTAAAAGTCGTGAATCCTGGAGGCATCAATGCGTTCAAATTTAACCAACGCAAGCTGGATCTCGACGAGCAGAACAGCCATTACGGCGTAACGCCGCGGCAAATCCTGCAAGTGTTGGCGACCGCTGTTAAGGAAATTGGCGTCAGCCACCCGTTGCATGTGCACGGTTGTAACCTCGGTGTACCCGGCAACATGCAGACCACTTTGGACACTATCCAGGGCATTGGCGGCTTGCCTATGCACCTGACCCACATTCAGTTTCACAGTTACGGCACCGAAGGCGATTTCAAGTTTTCCTCCGGCGCAGCGCAGATTGCTGAAGCGGTGAATAAAAATAAAAACATCACTATTGATGTCGGGCAAATCCTGTTCGGCCAGACTGTCACGGCTTCAGGCGACAGTATGCGCCAACATGCCAATCATAAATTCGCCAATCCGAACAAATGGGTGTGCATGGACATCGAGTGCGATGCCGGTTGCGGCGTGGTGCCGTTTAAATACCAGGACCAGAATTTCGTCAACGCTTTGCAATGGGCCATCGGCCTGGAAACATTCCTGCTGGTGGATGACCCCTGGCGTATCTTCCTGACTACCGACCACCCCAACGGCGCACCGTTCACCAGCTATCCGCATCTGATCCGCTTGTTGATGGACCGGACATTCCGTAATGAAATGCTGGCGACTATCCATCCTGAAGCCCAAAAGATGACTACGCTGGCGTCCATTACCCGCGAGTATACGCTGGATGAAATCGCCATCATGACCCGCGCCGGAGCCGCCAAACTCATCGGCCTGCAAAATCGAGGCGGCTTAGCGCCCGGTTATTTCGCCGACATTACTGTGTATACCGACAACGCTAATCGCGAAGCCATGTTTGAAAAGCCCGATTACGTGTTTAAGGACGGCGAACTGGTTGTGGTTGACGGCAAAGTCGTCCATACCAAGTGGGGAACGACGCATATTGCTAAACCGAATTACG
>JBGAWU010000040.1:0-11237 GCA_044227425.1 Methyloglobulus sp. | reverse complement strand
TCCAGCCGAAGGCTTGTTTAATGAAGATTTTTATAAAGGCTGTTTTACTGCTTTAAGCGAAAACGGCATCTTGGTGCAACAGAGCGAATCGCCTTTACTGCACCTGGAGTTATTAAAAGAGATGCGCAACGCCATGAAGACGGCAGGTTTTAACGCCCTGCAAACCTTGTATTTTCCGCAATGTATTTATCCGTCCGGTTGGTGGAGCGCAACGATGGCGAGTAAATCTGCATTGCAGGGCTTCAGGGAACAGGATTCAGCGAATAAGGCTTTTGAAACTGAATATTACAATGTCGATATCCACAGAGGGGCGTTAGCACAGCCGGAGTTCATAAAACGAGCGTTCAGCTAGCGTACAATTCAAACAAACCATTACGGGCCAATAATTCATCTAATAATTTAAATTATTGTATTCCTTAGTATTACATTTATAGTATCGATCCGAATCACCTGATTTTAACTATTTTTTAGAGAGATAGACTTATGTTCGACACCAAAACCATCGACGACATCGCCAACCGTTTAGCCAATGCCATTCCACCCAGTTTCAATCACTTGAAAGAAGATATGGAAAAAAATTTCCATGCTATTTTGCAAAGCGCTTTGGCACGGCTTGATCTTGTGACGCGAGAAGAATTTGAAGTGCAAAAAGCGGTATTGGCAAAAACCCGGCAAAAACTTGAAACATTGGAACAACGCGTAGCTGAAATCGAACAGCAAGTATTGAATAACGAAGAACTTTAAGCCTCGAAAGTTCAGCAGCCTTTTAAACAGCTTTGTTAAAACTCGAAAACTTTAAAAAGCATGTTGAATCGAGCATCGAGTCATAAGGGGTTTTAGACGATGGCTTTAGCCGTTGTCTACAGCCGCGGGCGTTCAGGCATTGAAGCGCCGCTGGTCACTGTTGAGGTGCATGTGGCGAATGGGTTGCCCGCGATGAACATTGTCGGATTGCCCGAAACCGCCGTCAAGGAAAGTAAAGATCGGGTTCGCGGCGCTATCTTAAATTCCCGCTTCGAATTTCCCGCCCAACGGATTACCGTTAACCTTGCGCCTGCCGATTTGCCAAAGGAAGGCGGTCGTTTCGACCTTGCCATCGCACTGGGTATTTTAGTTGCGTCGGGACAACTTGCCTGTGCGCAACTCGACCAGTACGAATGCGTCGGCGAGCTTTCTTTGGGCGGGGAATTGCGCGCAATCAACGGCGTATTGCCGGTTGCAATCCAGGCCAAACGTGAACAACGCAAACTGATTTTACCAAAAGAAAATATCGCGGAAGCGGCCTTGGTCAAAGGCATTGAGCTAACACCCTGCACACATCTCCTGGAAATCTGTGCCCATCTTGCCGGACGCCAATTGATTGAGCCGGAATACCCCGTTATTCAACCTGAACCTGAAGCCGATATCGATTTTGCGGATGTCCACGGTCAGTATCACGTTAAGCGAGCGTTTGAGGTTGCCGCGGCAGGAAGCCATAATCTCCTGATGTTGGGGCCGCCTGGTACGGGGAAGTCGATGTTGGCGTCCCGTTTACCTACGATATTACCTTTGTTGACGGAACGACAAGCCCAGGAAACGGCGGCAATTGCTTCAATCAGTGATCAAGGTTTGGATGTCGCCAACTGGTTGAAACCGCCTTATCGGGCACCGCATCATACTGCGTCCGCGCCTGCATTAGTCGGTGGCGGCAGCAATCCGAAGCCCGGCGAAATATCGCTCGCCCACAACGGTACTCTTTTTCTTGACGAACTCCCAGAATTCGACCGGAAAGTGCTGGAGGTGCTTCGCGAGCCTTTAGAAACAGGCCATATCACGATTTCACGCGCAGCGCGGCAAGTTGATTTTCCGGCGAGGTTTCAATTGGTTGCCGCCATGAATCCGTGTCCGTGCGGTTATCTCGGCGATAGTTCGGGTCGTTGCCACTGCACCTCAGAACAGGTGCTGCGCTATCGCGCCCGAGTGTCGGGACCATTGCTCGACCGTATCGATATGCATTTGGAGGTTCCTCGCATTCCACACGAAGTGTTACGAAAAGGTTCTCCACAAGGCGAAGAATCCAGCGCCAGTATCAGGCAACGGGTGGTTGCCGCCCGGCATAGGGCGATGGTTCGGAGCGGAAAGGCGAATGCCGCGTTAACGGCTAAGGAAGTCAAACAGCTTTGCCAACTGCCAGAACAAGGCCACCAACTATTGGAGCAGGCGATGGATAAGTTCGGTTTATCGCACCGGGCTTACCATCGGATTCTCAAAGTTGCACGGACAATCGCCGATTTGGCTGCATCGGACACTATATACATTCCCCATTTGAGTGAAGCGATTGGCTACCGCAAACTGGACAGGCGAAGTTGATCCGCCCGTCCCTGCGACATCGAAAGCTTATTTAACCTTTACCAATTCTTTGCCTTCGCTAGAGAAATGGCAAATACCGGTCAAGAAATTTTTGCAGTTTTCCGACTGGTCTACTTTTGCACCGTTATCCGTTAACGTAATATCGAGGACGCAGTAAGACGCATCTTCTTCAGAGTGCTTTTTCAGGGTGATTTTGCCTTTTTCAGCACTTTTGGCTTCGCCGCTTATTTCGGCAGAACAGGCTTTTTTGTCTTTTTCATCGGCATTGGGCTCAAAGTCCACATCCGTGCTGACATTAATTTCATCGCCGAGCTGAGTAATTTTCAAATGATGGACATGGTTACCTTCGCGCAGGATATAATGGTCAGTTGCAGCAAACACGCTACTTGAAATTAACAGTGCGAAAATAAATAAACTTGTTTTCATAGGGTTTCCTCTTGTTATTTTTGAGTGATCAAGTTGTACAGCTAAGTGTGGTACGGTTATTGGTAATATTCGTCCAATAAAGATGCCAATTGGTTGCTATTGTAACCTAACAGTAACCCTTACCAAAAACGCGATTAATCTTAATTAATTTCCAATTTCAACGCTTCCAAGATTGTAATTGAAAGCCGATAAACCATGACTAAGTTAAATCCGCAGCAGCAAGCTGCTGTTAAGTTAATCGACTGCCCTTTGCTCGTATTGGCAGGCGCGGGTAGCGGCAAAACACGCGTCATCACCGAAAAAATTGCTTATCTGGTCAAACAAGGGTTGCCGGCACGCCATATCGCCGCCGTCACCTTTACCAATAAAGCCGCCAGGGAAATGAAAAACCGGGTAGGCAAATTATTGGATAGCCAGAAAAGCCGCGGCCTTCGCGTATCGACTTTTCATTCGCTGGGATTGGAAATCATCCGGAAAGAACACAAGTTATTAGGTTATAAATCCGGGATGACTTTGTATGACGAAGAAGACAAGGTAAAGCTTTTAAAGAACTTAATCGTCCACCATCATCATGACGGCAATTTAGATGAAGTAGAGCAATATGCCCGGCAGATCGGCCAATGGAAAAATGCGTTCGTTACCGAAAAACAAGCTAAAGCACAGGCTGGCTCCGAGTCAACTTTCGTAAGCCATCTTTATGCTGAATATTCGCGTAGCCTGAAAGCTTATAATGCGGTGGATTTTGACGATTTAATCTTATTGCCCGTGCTGCTTTTTCAAAATCATCCTGAAGTTCTGGAAAAATGGCAAAATACAATCCGCTATCTATTGGTGGATGAATACCAGGACACCAACATCACGCAGTACCGGATGGTCAAACTGATTGCCGGAAACCTCGGGCGTTTTACCGTCGTAGGGGATGACGACCAATCTATTTATGCCTGGCGCGGGGCGCAACCGGAAAATTTACAGCAGCTGCAACGCGATTTCCCACGTTTGGAAGTGATAAAACTGGAGCAGAATTACCGCTCCACGGGACGGATTCTAAAGTCAGCCAATCGTCTTATCGCCAACAACCCGCATGAATATACTAAAAATTTGTGGAGCGAATTAGGTTTCGGTGATCCAATAAGGGTTTTAAGCCATAAGGACGAATTAACCGAAGCCCAGCAAATCGTTGCGGAAATCATCCATCACAAGTTCAAATCGGGTGGCAGTTACCAGGATTACGCCATCCTGTACCGCGGCAACCATCAATCCCGCCTGTTCGAACGCAGTTTAAGGGAAAACAACATCCCTTACTTTATCAGCGGCAGCACCTCATTTTTTGCCTATTCTGAAATCAAGGATATACTCGCATATCTTCGACTTATCGTTAACCCCGACGACGATGCCGCTTTTTTACGCATCATAAACACCCCCAGGCGCGAATTAGGGCCGGCCACCTTGGAAAAACTGGGCGCTTATGCCAATCAGCGCCAAAAAAGCTTATTTCAGGCCAGCGCAGAACTAGGCTTAAAGCAAATCGTGTCAAATCAATCCGCTATCCGGTTACATAAATTTCACGATTGGCTAAACAGTGTGGCTGAACAAGTGGAACGTGGCGATTGTTTCACTGTTATCGAACAAATGATCTCCGAAATCGGTTATGAGCAATGGCTTAGGGAAAACAGCAAAACCAGCGATTCGGCAGAACGTAAAATGAATAACGTTTACGAACTGATTGCCTGGCTCAGGCGGATAGCGGACAAAAATAGCAACGAACAAAAGCCGCTGGACGAAATCATCGCCAACATCATGCTAATGGATATTCTCGAACGCCATCAGGAAGAAGAAGCCAGCGACCAAGTATCCTTGATGACCTTACACTCCGCTAAAGGCTTGGAATTCAAAAATGTTTTTTTAATCGGCATGGAAGAAAACATCCTGCCGCATCAAAACAGCATTGAATCCGACGACCTTCACGGAACGAGCAGTATCGAAGAAGAACGGCGCCTGGCTTACGTCGGCATAACACGGGCGCAGCGCTCACTAACACTCAGCTACTGTACACACCGTAAGCGTTACGGAGATATTATCGAATGTCAGCCAAGCCGTTTTCTGGCCGAATTACCTGAAGATGATTTGGAATGGATCAATAAAAAGCAATTGTCTTCAGAAGTAATTAAAGAGCGTGGAAAAGCCAATCTTCAGAATCTCAGAACAATGTTATCGTAATTGTGTCGGCAATCGGGTAAAATGCGCGCCTGCAATCATAGCGCCCGTAGCTCAGCTGGATAGAGCGCAGCCCTCCGGAGGCTGAGGTCAGAGGTTCGAATCCTCTCGGGCGCGCCAAACGATCAAATCACCGCAATTTCATGGCATCCAATAAACCATTTATCATCAAGTATTAATCTAATTTATTGTGTCGACACGTAACACTACGTATCCTGACATCTCGTATTTCATGGGAGTAACGTTTAGGGATAACAGCACTTACTCAAATTTGGAAGCTATACCGACAAGTTGAAGGCTTAGCTGGAATGTGATGCCAAGTTGTCACGCAAGCAGCGGCGAACGGCGCAGCGTTTATTCAAATGCTTACAAGCGGAGAGGTATACGGGTAGCTACAATCCGGAAAGGAGTACAGGAAGCGTAATGCTAATGGAGCAGTGTACGACGCTCTCGCGTAGCCGCAGGAGCCGGGCGTTTTGACAGAGTTGAAGCGAAGTCAAAATGCAAAGCCATCCGACACGGCGTCAAGTCAGTTGCGCAGGTGAATGAAGCGCAGCGTACCGGAAAGAATTGTGTACCGCGGACGAAGCAGGACGAACTCGGGTAGCCGAAGGCACTTGTGACCTTTAAACGGTTATTAACCACCACGTCATTTTTCGTTGTTGAAATAGTGTCGGTTCCCATTTCAACTTTCGCGAAAAATAATGGCGAACTTGTCATACGAAAGACAAATTTAAAGCGGATTTGAGAAGAACTTCACATAATTTAAATTTGTTCAAAAAAAATGGGGATTTTGGCTATAGTTTCTATAAAGAATTGTTTATATTTTTTAATTAACAATAGGAAAGAAAACTACCTCATCTTTCTTTACGTTGAGAACTTAACAGGGAGTTTTTGAAAAATGTGGCTTTATTATGCATTACTCGGCCCTCCTTTCTGGGCGCTAGTCAATATCCTTGATAGCCACTGCGTCGGTAATGTATTCGACCGGCCTTGGGTCGGAGTAATTACGGGTTCCCTAGCGACAGCTGTAATACTACTTGCTTTTCCCTTCGTGCTACCCTTCATTGATTGGGCATTGCCGGATTGGGAAATTATCGCTTTAGCAATCCTTGCCGGCGGCTTAATACAATTATCTCAAGCCTTTTATTTTCAAGCCTTGGAAAGTACTGAAGCGGGCATTGTAGCTGCGTATGAAAACTTTACCCCTACCCTCCTGCCAATTGCGAGCTATTTTATTTTAGGCGACGCTTTGGAACTTTGGCATTACATCGCAATTGGCGTGTTAGTGATGGCGTCGCTTTGTTTCTGCCTTATCGACATTTCCCGCGACGGTAAATGGGATTCGATTGTCTTGATGTTGGTCACTTGTTCGCTTCAAGTGATGGCTATACTGATTGAAAAATATGTTTTCGAACGCGGTACGTTTGTTATCTGCTTCATGCTGATTATTCTGGGCGTTGCCCTTAGCGGTATATTACCCCTGTTGTTTAGCCGCAAAGTTCGAAAAATAGTGCGGGAAAATTCGCCTAAATTAAAACCGTTGGCATTAATGTTTATCGGTCTGGAATGCGCCAATCTGGTTGCTTTGTATTTGAGCCAAAAAGCGGTCGATTTAGGTTCGCCCGCGTTGTCCGCCGCAATGGAAACCACGGTTCCGGGTTACACATTCTTAATAACCGTGGCGCTTGTTTACTTTAAGCATCGATATGGCGATGAAGACGCCAAGTATCGCTTACGGACCAAACTACTCCTGGTCGCTATCATGTCCGTAGGCGTTGCACAGATTGCTTAAGGCCTATCGACGGTATACGTACCGTTTTGGTCTTGCAGAACGATGCTGTCCGAACGGATTTCCTTAAGCTTGGCTGAGCCGTTAATAAGTTGTCCGGGTTTGTATTTAACCATATCGATGATTACAAACCGGTCTTCCGGTTTTTCGGCGTAACTGAAGACGTTGATATTCAATTTAGGTTGATTATTCCTCGTTTCCGCGAGCGTGTCATTCAGTTCCGCCGCCGGATTCTGGGTTGCCAGTTCAGGGCTTTCGGTTGGTTGTAACTGTTTTACATCTTTTTGTCCGAGTTTCCTTGGCTGTTTAATTTCCTTTTTTACAATAATCGGCCTCTGGACTGGGGTTGGTTGACTTGTCCGTTGGCTTTCAACTGTCTTTGCCGCTTCTTTTTTACCTTCAAGCATCTGGGCAATAGATGTTTCGCCCGAACTCTTATCGTCGCGAAGTGCTGTCGATGGGGCAGCTGGCGAATTGTTTTCCGCCACAATCGGCATTTTCGGCTGGTTCGATTTAGCGCCGATTGATGTCCGCTCCGATGTCGCACTTAACTCCGGCTTCTTTTTCGTTTCGGCAGTTGGCTTTTGCAAAAAGAACCAGCCAACAGCTGAAATTGCAATCACATTAGTAATGGCAATGATGATTAACCACTTAAACGGAAATTTCGCAGGCTGGTTTGGGTTAATCAACAACCTTTCCGTAACGGTATCCGGCTGGGTCGCTTGGCGTTGTTGCTCGGATTTACGCAGGGCATCAAGAATATAAGACATAGTACGATCAATCCTTTAGATGGGGCGAGTTCTTTGCGCCCGTCCCGCTGTCCAAATAAAAAATCGTTTTAACCCCAACTTTGCCATCGGGCGTTAAGTGGTTGAGTTTTTGGAATTCAATGACTCTTCTCTTCAATTCGTTATCAAAAATCTGGGGATTCGGCGGCATAGTTTTTGTCCCTTGGATTTCATTCAATTGCTCCCGCAACCATAACACGTTGGCTGACGATTGGCCCGGCGCCAACAAGTTTAAACCGGTAACTGGCGATTGCCAAAGCAGCAAATAATAACCATCCCATAAACTTAGTACCTCCGCCAACGGAAATGTTTTATCCTTATCAAAATGGAATACGGGTTGTCCATTATTAATGCCGACTAATAACGCATAGCGTTTAGTTTTGTCAGGAATGGTGAATTCCATGACCGTAGGCCGGTTAAATACGGTCAAATCTTTCCAATTCCCTTTGTCGAACAGGCAAAAAAGCCCGTTTTTTTGAACCTGATTGCAGTCTATCGGGCCTTCGCTAAAATTTTCCTTGCCCCATCGTTTTAACGCGCTTTTTATACCGTTACTTAAGGTATTACTGGGATTTGACAATTCATCGATAAACGATTTTAAATTAATTTCATCCGAAAATTTGGTTGCAGTAGGCGCTAAACTTGTCGCTGGCTTGGCTAGTGGTAGAGGCGGCGTTGTCGGTAATTTCCCCAAAAACACTGTCCTGCCTTTATCAGACGGGCTGTCTAAAGAAAAGGAATAACGGAAATACAAGCCGGCAATCACTGTACTGATAGCCAATAAGCCCAATAATGGCTTCAGCCGATTGACCGGTTTGTCTCTGGCCCCCAATGTTTCCTTGGCTGCGCGTTTAATGATAGCAGGCGTAATGGTGTGGCTATCGGTTGCGTAAGCGCCTAGCAAAGCGCAATGGCAAATGATGTTAATAACACGCGGAATCCCTTTCGAATAGCTATAAATTTGTTTTATCGCATTGTCTTTAAACAAGTCTGGATCGCCTTTGCATACCGACAAGCGATGCTGGATATATATTTTCGTCTCAGCCAAAGACAGAGGCAACAAATGATACCTTGCCGTAATACGTTGGTTTAATTGCCTCAACTCGCGACGGTTTAGTAGTTCGTTCAATTCCGGCTGACCAACGAGGATTATTTGCAGCAGCTTGGTTTTACTGGTTTCAAGGTTCGTTAACAAACGTATCTGTTCCAGCACCTCCTGGCTTAAATTCTGGGCTTCATCGATAAGTAAAACGGTCCGCCGGTTATTTGCATGGGCGTCTAGTAAGTAGTGGTTTAAAATATCGACAAGGTTTTTTAGGGACTGATTATTCTTGTCATACTTAATGCCTAAATCATCGCAAATCGTCGCAAGCAGCTCAACCGCATTCAGTTTGGGGTTTAATACCAGTGCTATATCTACATTTTTCGGAAGTTGCTGCAACAAA
Organism: Methyloglobulus sp.; assembly: GCA_044227425.1. GTDB lineage: Bacteria > Pseudomonadota > Gammaproteobacteria > Methylococcales > Methylomonadaceae > Methyloglobulus. The sequence continues at coordinate 2,223 of JBGAWU010000040.1, read as the reverse complement.
CAACGGCATAACGTAGTCTTACCAGTACCGACTTCACCCGTCAACGCAACAAACCCGCCGCCTTGATCGACGCCGTAAAGTAAATGCGCTAAACCCTCTTGATGGCGCGTACTCATAAACATAAAATGAGGATCTGGCGCGATTGAAAAAGGCAGCTCGCTAAAATTAAAAAAGTCGTTATACAAAGAAGTGAAGTGGTAACAAAAAATTGATTTAATTGTAACTCACAATAGTATAAGGGTTTTGAAAGAACATGGGGCGTTACGACAGGAATAGAAAGAAAAAACCAAATAAATCGGCTTTTTTTGTTATGTCTTTGATTATGGCTATGTTAATAGGCATGGGGGGAACTTATTATGCCCTGAATAATAAAAAAAATCTGGAACCGCAGACTTTCGCCGCATCCGAAGAAAAAGCGGTGGAGCTGGAAAAGCCCGAACCCCTCCCATCCGTTGAACAGCTGCAACAAAACGACAGTAAGCTTCCCCCATTACCGGAAATCGAAAGCGCTTTTAATAATTCGGATGCAGGAAAACCAATCCCGCCATCTAATTTGCCTGATTTGTTAAGTAGCGACGATCTGGTACGCAAAAGCGTAGCGAAATTGTCGCCGGGAATCGCCCAATGGTTAACATCTAACCAATTGATTCGACGCTATATCGTCATTGTCAATGATTTTGCCCAAGGGATCCGTGTCAGTAAGCATGTGAGTTTCCTCAGGCATGAAGAGCCGTTTTCGGTGCTTGGCGACGTCAATGTACTGTACATGGCGCCGAAAAGCTATCGCCGGTACGACTCATTAGTCCAAGCCATGCAAGCGATCGACGCTAAAGCCGCCGTCGAGGTCTACCGGAAATTCAGGCCGTTGATGCTGCAAGTATTTTCGGAGTTCAGCTATCCGAAGGACATCTCACTGGAAAACATCGTCAGCAAAGCGGCAGGGGAAATTCTCGCGGCGCCGGTCATTGAAGACCCAATCGAACTCGTCAGGCCGTCCATGTTCTACAAATATGCCGATCCTGACCTGGAAGCACTCGGCGCTGTACAGAAGCAGATGATTCGAATGGGACCGGAAAATACCCGGATCATCCAAACAAAATGCCGCGAATTTTTGGTTGAATTAGCCAAAAAGTAAGACGCGGCAACGAATATTGTGCCGCCTATTGAATTATCCAACTAGAGAATATTAAACTGTTTGTGAACCTTGCAAACGGATAAGCCAAGGCGCTTTGGCCAAGGGATCAATATGGAAAGCCATGGCGTCGCACTTATGCAATAAGCCCTCTTCACCGGACGCATTCGGGTTAAGTTGGCGTTTTTCGATAAAGTCGGTCATTCTTATTAGGCTGTAAATCAACAATACCCGGTTAAGATTCTTGCCGGGATATACTTGATAACCAACGTTATTCTCATGCCACCCCGGATTACGTCCGACCAGTCCGTCCAACTTTGCATGATCGGCATTGCCCAGCATGTTTAACGTCGCCTCGGGATGATTGCGGCAAATCGCTTGCAGCTTTGGCAATAAACATCCTTCTAGTTGATTGTTGTGTAAATCTTCAATCATTTGATCGTCGAAACCGAAACTTTCGGCAACCAGATAATGCCGGTTTCTTTCGCCGTCGTTGGCAAAAAGCGATATTTTATTAAGCGCTTCATGTTCCATGGCTTTCAAAAACTCTTCCGGAGACCGAATGTGTTTATAAATTGTTACCACCCATGGCAAGGCGCGATCAGTTTCTTCGTAGCGTGACTTTACGCTACCGATAACACTTGACCGCAGCAACTCTTCTTCACGCCCTGCGGGTTTTACCAAAAATGCATCCACCGCAATGATATGGGTAAAAAAACCAGCGGCATGGAATTGCTCGATGATTGTTGAATAACGCGGGCTATAAGGGATACTGGTACCGTCATAGAGAAGGTTCACCTTTTTTTTCATTGCCTGTCCGGCAACCAAATCCCGCAGACGGTTAGCAAACGGCTCCACGTATACGTAATCGTCGCTATGATGTTTTGCGGCAGTCAACACCCGGTACAATTCGCTTTTTTTGCGGAATTCATCCAATGAAGCGATTACAAAGTTGTCCCCGCACTGCGTCTGCGCGATTTCTTCCACAGCGGTTTTACCGGCTCCCGCCCCGCCCATGCACATAAAAAGTTTAGGCTTTTCAACCGACGCTTTATCTTCGAAAATGTCGTCAAGCGCAGCGTTGAGAATTA
>JBGAWU010000409.1:0-2682 GCA_044227425.1 Methyloglobulus sp. | reverse complement strand
TGCCGTCGGCGTTATAGGTCAGCGCGGTTTTCTTCGCATTGCCCGCGTGGGTGGACAGGTTGGCCTTGCCGTTGGCATCGTAGCCGTAGGTAGCGAAGCGTGTGCCGCTCTCATCGATGATGCCGGTCAAGGCATTCGGGAAGCTGGTGTTTTCATACACATAGGTGCGGTACGAAGTATCGGCATGGTGCGCCTGGGTCAGGTTGCCCGCAGCATCGTAACTGTAAGACAGCACCTTGCCGTCCGGCAGGATAATCGCGCTGATGTAAGTGTCTTGCCAATATTGGAATTCGATCTTATGCCCATACGGCCCGGCCACGGTGTGCAACAAACCCGAAGTTGGCCAATAGGTAACAGATGTTATCAGGCCGTTGGGCGTGGTGACGTTTTGCAGTTTGCCGTTGGTGTCGAAATGCTCGACATCGCCATTTTCGCGGGTCAAGTCAAACCCGTCCGTCACCGAAACCAGCTTGGCGATAACATCGGCATCGCTCACCCAGTCCGCGCCGCTTTTGGTGTAGGTTACGGCCTTGCCGTCCTCGCGGACAAATTGCGCGGACACGCCGCCTGCCGCAACATGGATGTTACGGTGCCAGTTGCTGCGCCAGCCCACGCCGTAGGTGGTTTTGGTGTTGTCCAGGCTGTTGTAATAGCGTTCTAAGGCTAAGCCGGTATGGGCGGGAAATTCGGCTTCCGGCTCGCGTTGGAACTTGTTGCCGGTGGCGGAGTTGATGGGGTTGGCCTCGCCCGTGCAGCCACAGTCTCCGAGGTTTTTTTGTTTGGTGGGTTAGGTGATGTCAGGCTGGATGACAATTCCGTAAGTTGAAAAATAAGTAAATTGTCCGTTATTGCTTACCGCATTAATAATTTTATTTGTTGCTGTATCAAATTTATAAACCACAAAATCATCGCTTATATATCCGTATTTCCCATCCGGAGTTTTAGCTGTATTTGCTGAAAAACCACTACTTAACCCACCAACAATAGCATTGTTAATAGTATCCAATGCCCAAATATATTCATAATTCAAATAACCACGTTGACTATCGGGAGTGAATGTGAAGGTTGCAGGAATTGCGTATGTATAACCAGAAGATATAAGGTTACTTGAAAACTGAATCCTGCTTGCGATTGTTAGGCTTGCTGCGTCTAAAACAACCATTTTTGTCATGTCCGGCCTTCCATAATTCGTTGTACCTGCAATGATCTGAGGACTTCCAGCAACAAAAAGCTTATTTCCATTTGGTGTCAAACCTAAGGAAGATTTATTCATTGTAAACTCCCAATACTGGGTTTTACCAGGAACGCTAACATCTTGCCATGTTATTGAAAAAGTTGAAATAATAGTTTTATTAATTAAGTCAACAATATGGATTTTGGTAGGACTATTGTAATCAACAGCAAAAGCGTGCAGCCCATCTTTGGTAATTGTTAAGTATTGGGTTGAAAAAGGAAGTGTTAAATCGCCCACTACCGTATCACTGGAAGTATCAAGAATCGAATAGCTGCTGTTATTTGGTGGTGAAATTAAGGACACATACAAATATTTTCCATCTGGCGAAAGTATTGGGGGTGAATTCAAAGTTGTAGAATATGGCAAGTTTTTTTCAATTTTGTTTGTTATCGCATTAATTACAAACAACCCGTGGTGCATTTTGAGATGATAAAAAAGTTGCTCATTTCCACTTGGTGGATATCATTAAGTTTTCGCCAAAAAACAAATGATATGAGCAACTTAGAGTCAAGTTATACCAAAATTCTCGGCCTTTTGCACGAGTTGGAGCCGCAGGACAATTTCCTCAAGCAACGCCGTTTGCCAAAACTCAACGACAAACAACTGATTGCGCTGGCTTTGGCGGCGGAAAGCCTTGGCATCGATTCTGAACGCCACCTGTTCAAGCAGTTGCCGACAGTTGTGGCAGGCCGGATTGACCGTTCTGTCTTCAACCGCCGGCGGCGGCAACTCGCCTTCAAGGTTGAACTCTTGCGCCAGCGCATGGGTGCCCTGGTCGCCCCCGCCGAGGACTGCTACTTGGTGGACAGCATGCCCTTGGAAATCTGCAAGTTTGGCCGCGCCAAGCGCCTGGCCATTTGCCGGGAAGCCGAAGAATCAAGCCCTGATTACGGCTATTGCGCCGTCCACCGCACCCACTATTTCGGCTATAAGTTCCATGCGGCTTGCACTTCCGAAGGTATTGTTAAAACCTTCGACATTTCAAAGGCATCCAAACATGACATCCATTACCTGAACGACCTGCAAACGCAACTTAGCCATTGCGTCCTGGTGGGCGACAAGGGCTATTTGAGCCGCCAATGGCAGCATGACCTGTTCGACACCGCCGCCATCCGCCTCGAAACGCCCATGCGACGGAACCAACTCGATTTCACCCCGTTCAACCCAGTGTTACGGAAAGCCAGGAAACGCATCGAGACCTTGTTCTCGCAACTGTGCGACCAGTTCATGATCCGGCGCAACTATGCCAAGTCGTTCCAAGGGCTGTCCGCCCGGATCATTTCAAAAGTGGCCGCGATGACCTTGATCCAGTGGTTCAACCAGCGCAACGGCAACCACTTAAACAACTTGAAAATCATCGTCGCTTAAAATGCACCACGGGTAAGAATTTCTAAAAATTGATAGTTTTGTATTTTTCATCAAATTATTTGGTCATAATTTTTAACGTA
>JBGAWU010000408.1:271-2682 GCA_044227425.1 Methyloglobulus sp. | reverse complement strand
TAACAACCCGCCGCCTGCGGTTTACGATGAAAACCAGGGCTTCACGCTTTTTGAGGATTTAAGCGAGGATTCAGATGATTGGATGACTGCGCTATTGCGGCTGCCGCTGTTCCAGAGTCTGTCGCCGATCAACCTGCAAAAAATACTTATCTCCTTAAAGACGGCCCATTATTCCGAAGGGGAAGCGATTATTTCCGAAGTCAATCCGGTCGAATATTTCTATTTGATCAGCAAAGGGCAGTGCCAGTTGACGCGGAAATGGGGCGGCGAGCTTCATCAGATAAAATTGGGCGCTGGCGACAGCTTCGGGGAAGAATATCTGACCACGGACAAACCGTCCCAAGAAACGGTTGTTGCGCTAAGTGATGTTAGTATTATCCAGCTGGATAAAAAACATTTTTTAGCGCATATCAAAATCCCGTTGGTTAAATTTATTGCACCGGAAGAGCTGCCGAACGTCATGGAACAAGGGGCAATCGTCCTTGATGTCAGATTGCCGGTGTCGTTTGAAAAACAAAGCTTTGTCGGTAGCGCCAACATTCCGTTGTTGTCGTTAAGGATGCGCATGTCCGAAATTCCAAAGGATAAACAAGTTATCGTCGTGTGCGCCAACGGTATCGAAAGCGAAGCGGCGGCATTTTTGTTAATAAAAAATAATATCGACGCAGCGGTATTAAAAAGTGGGATGGGTATTACGGAGCCGGAAGATGATGAGGGGCAAGAACTATCGGTAACTTCCGAGTTCAGTTCTTCAGGGTTGTTTGAGCTCGAACCCTCGGGAGAAACTACAGCTGTTGCAGATGACAGCGGCTCCGAAGTGTTGCTTGAGAAATTGAAAGCTGAAAATGAAAGGTTAATGCAGGCCAATAATGAGCTTGCAATGAAAATAGCGCAGCTAAAGACAGAAAAAGAACAGGCGGAATCAAGGAGCCAGGTTTTAACTCAGCAGTTGGAAAGGCTGAAAGGTATTTTGAATAGGTTAACCAAAAGCAAATAATTGGCTAAAAATACATGAGTCCCGACCTAATCTGACACTTTGCTTGAAAAGAGTGAGGGTTACTGGTTTTTGATAGGCGTGTCGAATTTCATCCCTTCATAAAGAGGTAACTCTCATGTTAGAGACTAACGTTAAAATCATCTACCCAAAGGGCGCAAGAGCAAAAAGATACTCAAAGGCGACTTTGGTGAATTGCCTATCGGAAGGTGTCCTTATTAGCTTGCTACAATTTCCGGCAAAAAAAACTCACTGACTAGCAACGGGCGCTCATGGATGGCGTATACAGTCCTTCGCCCCCAAATTGGCTGGGTTATGGCTGTTTTCTGTCGGGTTTGAACAGTCCAGATGGACGGTTCTACCAACGCCAGATCCATCGTGATACGTTCCAGATCGGGATAAGAAAAAATCACTTCGCCTAAAGGCCGTGTACCGAGATGGGCAAGATTTCGGTGGGCGACTTTGATAGTTTCATCTGGGATAACTGTTCTGGCTAGGATTAAGGGCTTACCGTTTATATGCAGCATGACTTCACGGGTTAGAGTATAGCGATGGGAAGATAATTGAAGTAGCCTACTTTCGCTTAAATAAGGGCTTCGCCATTCATGGAACAAGATGGCGACGGCAATGCGATTACCATAATAGTCGCGTAAGCGTTGCGTTAACGAACCTGTTTCATAAGCCCAAGACTGGACGGGTATCGGGAGATAATGCTGGCTTCCGCGCCTGTGCTCGTGCCAAACAGGTTCGCGGCGAAATAGATAGCTTTTGGTGTTCAATGGGGGATTAAACCTCGGAATAGTCTGAACGATGGTCAATCCATCGCTCGATTAATGGAGTTACAATTTCCGGCATATCCGTTAAAAAATAATCGGAAATTTGGGAGATATTATCCAGTAAGTCGACGTCCCTTACCAAATCGGCAATTTTGAACATTACTTGCCCGGTTTGACGGGTGCCCATGACTTCGCCAGGGCCGCGTAGTTGCAAGTCTTTTTCGGCAATATAAAAACCGTCGTTGCTTTCCCGTAATATCCCTAAGCGCTGGCGGGCATTGTCGGATAAGGGCGGTTGGTACATCAACAAACAGAAACTTTCGTCTACACCGCGTCCGACACGTCCGCGTAATTGATGTAATTGCGCAAGGCCGAGCCGTTCGGGGTTTTCGATGACCATCAAACTGGCGTTCGGTACGTCCACTCCCACTTCTATTACGGTAGTGGCGACCAAAAGGTCGATCTCATGGTTTTTGAATGCGCGCATAACGGCTTCTTTTTCTGCGGGTTTTACCCGTCCGTGCAAGAGTGAAATACGCGCATCCGGTAAAGCTTCGGTTAACCGTCCCGCTGTTTTTTCGGCGGCTTCGCATTGCAGGATTTCCGATTCTTCAATCAGCGTACAGACCCAATACGCCTGT
>JBGAWU010000408.1:0-261 GCA_044227425.1 Methyloglobulus sp. | reverse complement strand
ACCGATCCATTGGTTGATCCGTGCGATCACATCATCGCGCCGTTCACTTGGGATTGCGCTCGTCGCCACCGGCTTTCTCCCTGGCGGCAGTTGGTCGATAACGGAAATGTCGAGGTCGGAATATTGCAACATCGCCAAGGTGCGGGGAATTGGGGTAGCGGTCATCACTAATTGATGTGGTCTCACTGTTTCCTGTTGGCCTTTGGTTCTTAACGCCATTCTTTGATGGACGCCGAAACGGTGTTGTTCGTCGATGATGAT
>JBGAWU010000407.1:0-2685 GCA_044227425.1 Methyloglobulus sp. | reverse complement strand
AAATTACCCGACAACATGAATCAAATAGCACCACACAGACGAAACGATCCGTTACCACGCATCCAGCACATAACATGAGTAACATTACGGGTTAATAGTATTATCAACGTCCGTAAAATTCTAATCATTCTTGTGTGAGCGCCGCTATTTCAGGAACTTAACTGATCCGATTTGAATCTAAATTCGCAAGTGATAATTATAAAAAATCCACAATGAACACTATGCTTTCAAAGTTTACTTCCGCTAAGTTAAAACCTGAACAACAGCAGCGTCTACAGCGTTTATTGGAATTTGTTCAGCAGGAAGTGGATTGTTTTGTCGGCTACCCTTGTACGAGCCAGTTCGATTATTCGCCACTGTATCCTTTTCTCATGTATCCGATGAATAATGTCGGCGACCCTTTCTTACCCAGCCGTTACCATCTTAATACCCATGAATTCGAGCGCGAAGTCATCGGATTTTTCTCTGATTTAACCCATGCAAACAAAGATGACATTTGGGGTTATGTTACGAATGGCGGTACCGAAGGCAATATGTACGGTATTTATCTGGCCAGGGAAATTTATCCCGACGGCTTGGTGTATTATTCCGAAGCCACCCACTACAGCGTGCCGAAAATCCTGCGTATGGTGCGTGCGCGCAATATCATGATTAAAAGTTTGCCTAACGGCGAAATTGATTATCAGGATTTGGCGGAAACCATCCGCATTCACCGCGACGTACCGCCCATTATTTTCGCCAATATTGGCACGACTATGACCGGTGCGGTCGATAATTTAGACCGCATTAAAGAAATTCTCAAGAATAATGCAATTAACCGATTTTACATTCATTGCGATGCAGCACTCAGCGGCATGATCCTGCCGTTTGTCGATAATCCGCAGCCCTTCGATTTTGCCGCCGGTATCGACAGCCTTGCAATTAGCGGCCACAAAATGGTCGGTTCGCCTATCCCTTGTGGCATTGCTTTAGCCAAAAAGCAAAATGTAGATCGCATCGCCCGCGCCATCGAATATATCAGCAGCTTCGATACTACGGTAACAGGCTCACGGAATGCAATTACCCCGCTGTTTCTTTGGTATGCCATCCACAGCCGGGGATTCGAAAACTTTCGCAGCACTATCCGCCATTGTTTGGATACCGCCGAATATGCCGTGCAACTATTCAATGCCGCGGGGATCGCCGCTTGGCGTAACCGGAACTCGATCACCGTCGTCTTTCCGAAAGGCCCGGCAGAAGTGATGAGCCGCTGGCAAATCGCGATACAAGGTGATATCGCCCATTTAATTACTATGCCGCATGTCCAGCAAAAACACATAGATAGCCTGCTTGATGAAATTCTGGCTGAACAGCCATTAGAAAAAGCAACGGCATGATGACCGGAAGATTGCTATGAAACAAATCAGCATCATTACTCCCAACCGTTTCGATGTCATCGCCGAAATTACTGAAACACTGGCGGATGCCAGCATTAATATCGAGTCTGTGGATGTAGAACTTGCGGGCGATTTTGTCGTGGTTGTATTGACAGTAGACCAATATGACCTCGCCCTGCAAAGCCTGCGCCTGTTTTCTGACATGCAGATCGTCACCGAGGATGCCATCCTCGTAAAAATTAACAACGTACCTGGCGCCTTGGCAACCATCGCCCGCCGATTTACTGATCAAGGTATCGGATTACGGAGCATCCGCCTTATCCAGCGCGACGAAGAATCCTGTTTGGTAGCTATTTCCGCCGACCGGAGCGAAGCCGCTTTGGCACTTGTCGCGGATGTTTTAGTCTTTTAAAAAAATCCTACACTGGCTGCCATCCTCTGTAGAAGAACCTGTCGGTATGTTGTTAGGATAACCGATATTTTATCAAGATTCACCAACGTACCTATCACCCCATGAACCCTACAACCAACCCAACAGACGACCCACGGAAGAAACTACGCGAAGCGGCACTCGAATATCATGCCTACCCAACGCCAGGCAAAATCAGCGTTAATCCGATTAAGCCGTTGGCCAACCAACGAGACCTTAGTTTGGCTTATTCTCCAGGTGTCGCCTCGGCTTGTGAGGAAATTGTCGCCGACCCTGCCAATGTTTTTAAGTATACGGCAAAAAGCAACTTAGTCGCCGTCATCAGCAATGGCACTGCCGTCCTGGGTCTAGGTAATATCGGTCCGTTGGCGGCTAAACCCGTCATGGAAGGCAAAGGCGTACTGTTCAAGAAATTTGCCGGTATCGACGTATTCGACATTGAGATTGACGAATCCGACCCCGACAAATTGTGTGACATTATCGCCGCGCTAGAACCAACTTTTGGCGGGATCAACCTGGAGGATATCAAAGCGCCGGAATGTTTTTATATCGAACGCACATTACGCGGACGCATGAAAATCCCCGTATTCCATGACGACCAGCACGGCACCGCCATTATTGTCGCCGCCGCCCTATTGAACGGGCTGAAAGTGATTGGCAAAGACATCAAAACCTGCAAACTGGTCGTTTCTGGCGCGGGTGCTGCCGCCCTTGCCTGCCTGGACATGATTGTCGACCTTGGCATGCCCTTGGAAAATATTGTCGTCACCGACCTGGTCGGTGTCGTTTATAAAGGCCGTACCGAGTTAATGGATGCCAATAAAGCCCGTTTTGCCCAAGAAACGAATGCCCGTACCTTGTCCGACGTAATCCCTGATG
>JBGAWU010000406.1:0-2685 GCA_044227425.1 Methyloglobulus sp. | reverse complement strand
TTAAGTAGTTGTTTTTCATTGTATTCTATCTTGTCTGTCAATAAAACAATTTGCTTCATCACAGCTAGGCCGCCTCCATGGATCAATTTTTGTTTGCCTTTTTCCGGCCCTTCATTTTTATAGGTATGGAGCACCTCATTCATCATAAAAATTCGTTTTTCAATCAATTTTTGCAGTTCCAGAACTTCAGTTTCCCGGTCTGGATTATCGGCAACCAGCTGTGTCAGGATTAGCAGGTGGCGATTGATTTCCCGAATGGTTTCCTGGTAGTTGTCCAAATATTGATTGTCTTGGGTGAGTAAAAAACCTCTTTGCCTGCCTTCGGCCGCCCGAACATTGGTCGATAATTCCAGCACTTGTTCCAGCACTTCTTGGGTGTGTAAAACCCAAGCGTTGTCTTGAATCAACACCGTTGTTGATCGGTAAGCAATAAAAGTGGTGAGCATCAAGCAGCAAAAGATAAGAACTAATGTCCAAAGAGCGGATGACGTTAAGAATTCGCCGGAAAGTGCACTCCGCACATTCTTTTTGACGTTATCGAAGCGTTGTAACATCAAGCTAAAAAAATGCGCCATAAGACTGAAATGATATAAGTTAACGGTTTAGTCGAGCATTCATTTTTGATTATGACCGATTAATTTATTGGATGACACACAAAATAATGAAAAACCAGTTTTATGCAAGAATAAAGGTCATTAAAAATATCGGCTTACAGAAGATTTAAAGGCTAATTTAGTTAATAAAGGTATCAAATCATTAAAAGATAAACTCATCGTCAAGGGCTGCTTCTGGCAGTAAATATTGCTTATCCTTCGGTAAATATTACCTAAGGGTTCATTAATTATTTTTGCTACTCAAGGTGTTGTTTTTCTATCTATCCATTTTATCTAGCTTTAATTTTGGCATAAAAAGTGGCTCGATAAATGCTTTGGCTATAGTAAAAAAAGATGAGTAGTTAATCAGGAGTCAACGAAAATGAAAATAAATTCATGTTTACGTTGCTTAATGTTCTTACTTCTATTGAATGGCTGTCAAAAAGAAGAAGTTAATAAGAGTTCGGGCAAACAAACATCCGAGTCCACTAAAGGCGAAGTCGTCAAGCAACAAGGCCAAGCTTCCTGGTACGGTTCCGACTTTCACGGTAACACCACCGCTAGCGGCGAAACCTATAACCAAAATGCAATGACTGCCGCATCAACGACATTACCGTTAGGGACGACCGCCAAAGTTACCAGCGTTGAAACAGGCAAGTCAGTAATTGTCAAGGTCAATGACCGAGGACCTTACGTTGGTAACAGGGTGATGGATTTATCCAAAGCCGCTGCCCAAAAAATCGGTATTAAGGAAAAAGGCGTGGGGAAAGTCAAAATCGTCGCGCACAAACCCGCAAGACATCACAAATATCGACGCAAGCAGAAATGAAAGGTTGGTTTTATTAATCAGCCAGATATTCATTTGTGATGAATCAGTCTGGCAATTATTCGCACATAAAGGAGAACGAACATGTTTATGTCATTAGTTATCTATGTAGCAATCGGTGCTGTTGCTGGTTGGCTGGCCGGAAATATCTTGGAAGGCGGCGGTTATGGGCCGGTCGGCAACATTATCGTCGGTATCATAGGGTCGCTGATCGGCGGGTTCGTATTGGGTTTGGTTGGCTTATTGATCCCCGGAGGCTTAATTGGATCGATTTTCACCGCGACTTTAGGTGCAATCTTATTCCTTTATGCGATCCGGTTTGTTAAACGAGCTTAAATGATGTCATGAAAACTTGATTGATCGAATACCTATTGGATACATTTGGAAAAACTATCATGTCAAAAAAATATCGAGTTGCTGCCTTATCTGGCAAGCGTCCAGATCAAGCATAAGCCGTCCTTGTTGCGCTATCAATCCTAATATGGATAACAATGTTAACGCATATCATTGGCTTCCCAAAAATATAGTGGATGGTTTGGGTACAAAATCACCCGCTCAAAGGTATTGGAGATTTATAAGGGAGAGAACCTTAACATTCATAAGTTATCGCCTTTTGGATATCGCTACCGTTTTGCCCAACGAGCGCTTGATACCGGCAGGCGCAAGGGCGCGAACGGGGGGTTAAAACATCAGAGAGCCGAAGCCATAATATTGGGTTTGTTTTGAATGCAGTTGACCGGAATTCGCGGATTTTATGACTGCAAGAAACGGTCGAATTCTTCTGTTAACAACGGTAATTGGTCAATCAACCGATGGTCTGAATTCGTCATGAGCAGGCGGCTGCGATACTGGTGGGCAAATCTCCAGCTATTTTCCGGAGGTACGATGTCATCCTGCCAGCCGTGATAAATCCAGGTGCGGGGCAGGAGATTGTAGGTTTGATGTCGATAGCCGGGCAAATAAAAAGCAGGGGCTAAGAGAAACAGGCCGGAGACTGCATTCATTTTTTCCGCCGCTATGGCGGCAACATAGGCGCCCATACTCGACCCGATGAGGACGATTTCAGGATAACCCGACCAATCCATCGCTAATAATTGTTCAACCCTTGCGTCAGGGTCCATTTGGTTGCGGTAGTCCGGGCTTACGAATTCATAGCCGTGGCATCCGGCGACTTCGGCGAAAGCCAGCGTTTTTTCGCCCCAAGGGGTACTGTCTTTGCCGTGATTGTAGATAACCAGTTTTTTCATTGGGCTGAACAAAAATATT
>JBGAWU010000405.1:0-2691 GCA_044227425.1 Methyloglobulus sp. | reverse complement strand
CCGTGTACGAACGCGATTCCAATTTCTATCAAGCCATGCAACTTGGAATGCTTGAAACTGTCGGCTTAGGTTGGCAGAAAGCGGATGAATATGTGCAAAAGGTTAATCAAGTCACCGCCGCACAAGTCCAGGAAGTCGCTAAGAAGTATTTAATCGAGGATCATTTAAGCATCGCTTATTTGGAACCGCTACCGATCACTCACGCGAATACCGCCAAGAAAGGAGGGGCATAATGCTTCGTTATCTGGGATTTTTTCTTATTTTCTTTAGCCAGTTTTGTTTTGGGACGGCAAAAATTGAACATTGGCAAACCACCCAAGGCAGCCGGGTTTATTTCGTCCAGGCCGATGCCTTGCCGTTGGCGGATATCCAAGTTGTGTTCGATGCCGGTAGTGCCCGCGACGGCCCGCAATTCGGTTTGGCTGCATTAACATCGTCGTTGCTTGATACCGGCGCCGGTTCATGGAATGCCGACCAGATCGCACAGCGTTTTGAAAATGTAGGCGCCAATTTCGGCACTAGCGTGTCCGGTGATATGGCAAGTTTGACTTTGCGTACGCTTACCGAGCCTGCTTTATTCGAAAAAGCTTTGGATACAATGCACGTCATCCTGACCAATCCAAAATTCAACAAGGCCGATTTTCTGCGCGAGCAAAACCGCACGTTGGCTGGGATTAAACAACGGGAAGAATCGCCAGCCGAAGTCGCCAGCGAAGTGTTTTCCAATAAAATTTATGGAAGCCATCCTTATGCGCACCCTGATACCGGCATCAAGGAAACTGTAGGCAAACTGAAAGCTGCCGATCTTGTAAAGTTTTACAAGCAATACTATGTTGCCAGCAATGCGATGGTGGTCATTGTCGGCAATTTAACCAAACAACAAGCTGAACAAACTGCTGAAAAACTGCTTTCAGGATTGCCTGTAGGCCAAAAACCGGAAGCCATCCCCGATGTGACGTTGCCTACCCAAGCCAGCCAGCAACATATCGAATTTCCTTCTACCCAAACCCATGTTTTGGTCGGTTTGCCCGGCACTTGGCGAAAAGACCCTGATTATTTCGATTTGTTCATAGGGAACCACATCCTGGGCGGTAGTGGCTTGGTGTCCAAATTGTTTACTGAAGTACGGGAAAAGCGTGGTTTGGCTTACAGCGCGTCCAGCGCCTTTTCGCCTATGTTAAAACCGGGGCCGTTTGCAGTCAGCCTGCAAACCCGCAATGACCAAACAGCGCAGGCATTGGAAGTTTTGAACGCCACGCTGAAAGATTTTATCGATAAAGGTCCAACCCAAGCTGAGTTGGACGCCGCTAAAAAGAATATTATCGGCGGCTTCCCCATGCGTTTCGATACCAATAAAAAACTCGCGGGTTATGTTGCTATGATCGGCTTTTACGATATGCCGCTGGATTATCTCGACACGTTCCGCCAAAAAATCGAAGCGACTACCATCGACTCGATCAAGGCCGCTTTTCAACGCAAGGTGAATATGGCGCTTTTGCAAACGGTTACGGTAGGCAACAGCAAGGTTGCTGATGCTCAAAAACCAAATTAGAGTCATCGGCGGCGAATGGCGCAGCCGCCAGATCGTCTTTTACGACGTGCCTGGCTTGAGGCCTACACCATCCAGAGTCCGCGAAACCTTATTTAACTGGCTGCAAACCGACGTTCCCGGCAGCCGCTGCCTGGATTTATACGCGGGTAGCGGCGCGTTGGGCTTCGAAGCCGCCTCGCGCGGCGCGAAAATTGTCGTCCAAGTCGAACAGGACAACAACGCCTGCCGTGCTTTGCATGAAAACATCGCCAAATTTAAATCTAACCAGATTACTGTCGTCCACTCCGATGTATTCCGATTTCTTGCTTCATACAACCAAGAACCCTTCGATATCGTTTTCCTCGACCCGCCTTTTGGTAAAGGCTTAAGCGAACAAACCTGCCAATGGCTTGAGGATAAAAACTGGCTAAACAAGCATGCGAAAATCTATCTGGAAACTGAAAGCAGACATCAAGCATTGGCCGACATGCCGGAAAATTGGAGCTTGCTAAAAAGCAAAACGGCAGGCGAAGTAACTTATCAATTATTCACCCGCCATGCTTAAGACATCTTACATTGCCCATAGAGTCAACAGGCTTTCAGATTTTTCGTTTGTTAAAAAATGTAGGTTATCGTAGCCTCGCCCCATCTCTGAGGGCATAATGATGTCAGGATATTATTAATCACGGAAATATCATCATGGCGCATAAGCACTCACATGACGGTCCACCCAATCAAGGAAGGATGTTTTTCTTTACTATTCTTTTGAATAGCTTATTCGTAGCGGTGGAATTTATTTATGGCCTTATCGCCAATTCGACAGCGTTAATGGCCGATGCAGGCCACAACATTTCCGATGTGTTTGGCCTGTTATTGGCGTGGTTTGCCGTTATTTTATCCCGCAGGCAACCGAGCAAACGCTATACCTACGGGCTACGCAGCACGTCGATTCTGGCGGCGCTCGCTAATACCATGTTGCTATTGCTCGCCTGCGGCGCAATCGCATGGGAAGCAATCCACCGGTTTTCACAGCCGCCTACGATTGCCGGTCAAACCGTGTCCTTAGTCGCTGCGGCAGGAATTTTTATCAATGGCTTGTCGGCAATTTTGCTGATGCGCGGCAGTAAAGGTGATTTGAATATCCGCGGCGCCTATTTACA
>JBGAWU010000404.1:0-2713 GCA_044227425.1 Methyloglobulus sp. | reverse complement strand
AATCTTAAAACCAGTTGAATGAGCGGCATCGTTGGATTGCCGCCGCCTCCCGTAGAAAATACGCTGCTGCCGCCAATAAATAAATTAGTTGTCCCAAATACTTTGCTGTTGGTGTCCACTACACCGTCTTTTTCGTGGGCCGCCATTCGGGTTGTCCCAAGATGATGGGCATGAGGTTCGGTTTTGATTTCTTCCTTGGCATCAAGGATAAAGTTCTGCAATTTCACCCGGCCAAGGTCGCTTGCCGCAAAATCCTTGGCAAAGTTGGTTGCTAATTGCCTGATGGACGCCTTTTCGTTTTCTGACATATGCCAATCAATCACCACTTTGTTCATATCAAGCTCATCTTTAATTGTATCCAGATATACACGGCTGGATTTATCTGGAAATTGCTCGAATAGGCTTGTAATGACCCCTTCGCCAGGGCAGTGATGCTTATACAGAAACTGTAAACTATCGGAAAGACTGTACCGGCATGCGAACTCATTGATCATTTTTTTCAGTTCTTTCGTTCTTCCGTATGCTTTGAGTTCAGTAACGACATTGCAAGTAATATTCGCCATAGGCGTATTGTGCAAACTTGCATATTCCGGTTTAGTGAAATACGACATTTTTGTATATTGCCCCCATTTGTCCGGGTTAGCAACGAAACCGCCGACTTCGACGTTGAAATGTTCCATAAAACACCGCCCAACCATATCCGTTTGGTTTCCGATGCCGCTCGATATTTGTTTATTGGAGCAGAGCAAGATCCTGGCGTTTTCAATCGCTCCCATGCACAGCACATAATTGGTTGCCTGCACACGATCTGATTTTCCTGTTAATGATTTGATATTTACTTCATTGATGGTTGTCAGGTTGTTGGCCAATTGGATATTGGTCACATTGGCATTTAAAAAAGTATCTATTTCCGTACTAGCCGCCAGAAAATCGTAGTATTTTTGGCCAAACCTGACGGGGTCGCTATTGATAAACCGGTCAGGTTCGAAAATGTTACTGTTAATCTGGGTCCCGGGCGCGTCAGTGAAAGTATTCTCTAAAGGCAGTCCTAGTATCTCTTTGGCGGCAGATAGATAGTTATCCATTGCTTCAAAGGGGATAGGCCAGCCAGGTAAACCGTTGATGGTCCTTTCCCGGAAATCTTCCTTTACGAAGGGTCGGCAACGACCGGACCAGTGGTTGGATGTGCCCCCTAAATACCTTAATCGCCACCAATCCAGGACATAGGGCAAACCTACTGCTTTTCCCGTATAAAGATGTTGTGACCGTTCGCTAAATTCCTTGTCGCCACCTTCCAGCAAGACTATTTTTTTACCTTTTGCAGAAAGATATTTGGCTAACGTTATACCAGCGGCGCCGGCACCGCAGATACAGACATCATACCGGCGTGAATGGAGTGTCCCTTCAAATTTTTCAAAATCATGTATCATGCTTTATGTACTCACCCAAGGAGATCCGTGTTAGGCAGTATCCAGCCATTGACTTCAATCATGTCGTCGTCGATAGGGTTAATTGTTGGCATATTTGGCTGTTTGACCTGCGCCTTGGGGAAGCCGTAAGCGGGGACTAAGATGTTTGCAGGTACAATTAAACCCGCATATAGCATCGTTTTTAAAAAGGAACGACGTTGACTATCCATATTATTTCTGTTCTCTAAGAATGTTGAAAAAACCAGCGGGAAATTATGTGGGTTTTTTTTCAAATATATTGAAAACCGATGTGGTCGTTAAACTGTCATTTTCAATTATTTTGGAATGTTTTATGTTATTGAGATTATTTAAGTCTATCATCTTGCTACTGGTATTACAAAATACCTTGACTTAAACCGCTAACTCCTTATTTTTAGATATTTTAGGAAGCTTTATGTCATTGAGATTATTTAAGTGTATCATTTCTTTGCTAGTTCTTCAAAATACTCTGGCTTATGCGTTAGATTCCCTCAAAGTTGAAAAAAAAGACGGCTTGTTTTCCGCACGTGACCATACCGTACCCGTAGTGACAGCAAAATATGTGGGTTGGGGTGAGAATTGGACGTGGGCGGCGCCGAAAGTTAAGCAGAAGGGGGCTGCATACAGCGGGGAAGTTCGTAAGCTTGACATCGATTTTTCAGCTTCGATCAGCCAGAATAAAAACCAAATAATCTGGACGTATGATTGGAATAAAAAACTGGATCATCCCAACGCCGTAGGTTTTGGACTCGAATTTAACTTCCAATTGGAATCGCCTAGCTTTAAAAGTAAGGCGCAAGATCCCGAGCTGTTGCCGGATAATAAAGGTTGGCGGTGGCGAATGCCTGATGGGGAAACTCTGGAAGTTAAGTTTTCTCCTGCATTGGCAAAGGTTTATTTTGAACGAAACCAACGTAATAAAATCCGCGCCCTGTTTTTTAATGCCATCGCTAAAGGCTCCGAACAAATTACCATGACGGTTAGTACGACTGGGAACAATGCGCAAACTACGGTTATGGCAACCAACCAAGTTGATGCGGATACGGACGTTGAAAGCTGGCCTAAAGATGTTTTATCCAATTCAGTATCTCAGGTAGATTTGTCATTTTTGAATTTAACCGACAAGCCTGCGGGGAAACACGGATTTGTCAAGGCACAAGGGGATAGCCTGCGTTTTGAAGACGGAACGCCCATTAAATTCTGGGGTACGAATATAGCGGCTTCAGCCTTATTCGATTCCTCCGACTTTAGCATAAAAGCGCAGG
>JBGAWU010000403.1:0-2729 GCA_044227425.1 Methyloglobulus sp. | reverse complement strand
TTCGCTTTTTTCTTCAGCTTTAGTGGCATCCAGTACATTCAGTTCCCAACCGGTTAACAGTGACGCCAGTCGGACGTTTTGACCGCCCCGACCAATGGCTTGGGAAAGGTTTTCTGAACTGACTGCCAAATCCATGCTGTGTTTGTCTTCATCAACGACAATGGATTGGATCTCTGCGGGCGCCATCGCATTGATAACAAATTGCGCTTCATTCGGATTCCACAAGATAATATCAACCCGTTCGCCCGCCAGTTCGTTAGTGACCGATTGTACCCTTGAGCCACGCATGCCCACGCAGGCACCGACCGGGTCGAGCCGTGGATCATTGCCTTTAACGGCGATTTTGGCGCGGGAGCCTGGATCGCGCGCTGCGCCCATGATTGAAATGAGACCTTCACTGACTTCAGGCACTTCCAGGCGAAATAAGGCGATGAGCAATTCCGGTGCGGTGCGGCTGACGAACAGTTGCGGGCCACGGGCTTCGGAACGGACATCTTTCAAATAGCCCCGAATACGGTCGCCGTTGCGGATTGCTTCCTTGGGGATCAAATCTTCTTTTGCGATAAAGGCTTCGATGTGTCCACCGAGGTCGAGATATACGTTGCCTTTTTCGATGCGCTTTACGATGCCGGTAATCAACTCACCAACCCTGCTTTTGTAAGCTTCGACTATTTTTTTTCTTTCCGCTTCGCGTACTTTATGGATGATGACCTGCTTAGCCGTTTGTGCGGCGATCCGCCCGAATTCGACAGATTCAATTTCTTCTTGTACGACATCGCCGGTTTGTATGTTTGGATCATCCAGTCGCGCGACTTCCAATAAGACTTGCGACGCCGGGAATTCGACATCGCCATCGATGTCGGGATTGGCATCAACTACGTCCCATTGGCGGTAAGTGACATAATCGCCGGTTTTTCTGTCGATAATGACGCGGGCTTTAATTTGATTGGTGTGGCGTTTTATTGTTGCCGCTTCCAAAGCAGATTCTATCGCTTGAAATACGATTTCCTTGTCGATATCTTTTTCATTAGAAAATACTTCGGCAACCAATAAAATCTCTTTATTTGCCATTGCGACCTCCTTTTTTAATTAAATAGTCAGGCACTAAGCGCGCTTTGCTCATGGCATCAAATGGCACTTCAAATACGGAATCTGCTTCGCGTAATGTAATTATATCGTCCACAACTTTTTCAATAATGCCTGTGATTTTTTTTCTTCCGGCAATGGGCCGGTATAAATTAACCAGAACCGTACTGCCGATAAATTGTTTGAATTGATGTATATAAAAAAACGGCCTGTCGGCGCCGGGCGAGGATACTTCCAATTGATAGTTGTCTTGAATAGGATCCTCAACATCCAATACGCCACTGATCTGGTGGCTCACTTTTGAGCAGTCGTCTACCAGAATACCGTTGGGGCTATCAATATAAATCTTAAGTAGTCCATGCTTGGGGTGAGGATGATACTCAATCCCGACGCAGATATAGCCCAAGCCTTCAACAATGGGTTCGATCAAATTGATCAAATGTTCAGGCGCCAGTTTCATTTGTTCCTCGTAAATCTTCGCACATAAAAAAAGAGCCAACGGCCCTTCCTTTTTATTACTTGCCAGTAAGCTTCCCGGTTAAGAAGCGTTTCAAAATAAAAAACCCCAGGTCGGGGTTTTTTATTTTGAAGTGAGGGCTTGTAGTCCTACTTGCTTAAAAAGCTGTCGGAGCAGTGAGCCAATTAAAGCGTGCTGCTACAAAAAGCCAATTATATCAGATTACATAATGCTTTGAACAGTCATTTTTCGTGGAGCTTAACAAAGCCAATCAAAACAAATCCCCGTCCCTTTTTCCCTTCGTTTTACGAAGAAAGGGTGGAATTAAATGGTTTACGTGTGTCTTTGGGAAAATTCATTCGAGCCAAGTTGTTTAAAGGGAATTCGGTTCCGTGAAGAATCAAGGATTGTTTTCCTGTCAAAGGCGAAAAAAATACTATCTAAGCTTTTTGGTATTCTTGGTCGGTAAAGAATTGCAAATAACATTAACTAGCTTACCAGGACCGATAATCTCTGGGCTGCATCCATTTATTTGCGTCGATTTTCAACGTATTCTTAGCAGGCTGTTGAAAATTACCTGTATGCCTTCGGTCTCAACCTCTAAATGTGACGCAAATTTTCTGCTGTAACTTTTGTCGGGCTTCAAATTCTGGTTTATTCTGCCCTGTTCGTGGCTTATGCCCGCCTTCTGGCGGAATCCAGGCGCACGACCGCCTATGCGGTACTGTACGGCAACTAAAAGTCACGCGCCCATCCATCCGCGTCAGGTTATACGCCGCAAAAGTGAAAATCGTTTACGCAGTGGCCTTCTTCAAACCACGGAATTTGGTTTGCCTGAGCTGGCCGACGGTCTTGGGCTAACGAGAGGAAAGCCAGGGTCTGTTTGAGTGGAACTATTTTTCCTTTTGTTACAATATGTTATTTTAACAGGTATCAACCATCGGTGTTATGTGGCTTTCGGGCTGATAAAAATCAACAACCTGTTAAGTAATACATCATCACGAAAATATGCGGTCGTTGGATGATCGTCCAAAGCAATAACTCAATCCACCCCAAACGCCTTTTTAGCAAACTCCGGCTGCGCTAACGCCCCTCTGTGGATATCGACATTGTAATATTCAGTATCAAACGGCTTATCGGCAGAATCTTGTTCCCTAAATCCATTCAATGCGGATTTACTCGCCAT
>JBGAWU010000402.1:0-2740 GCA_044227425.1 Methyloglobulus sp. | reverse complement strand
TTAACGACATCAGCGTCCAAACGAACGATGCGCACCAAACCATTCGCAATCGCGTCGATTTTTCTAGGTATTTGGTGGGCTAAGGCAAATCTGGCCGATTCGCTGTCCGAATTGACCACATCCACTATAAGTTCATCCGCCTGGAGCACTACACTGCCGTCAAGCAGATAAACCAGATCGGTATTGGTATCCCCCCGTTTAAAAATCGGCTGATCCCTTATCTCTTCCACGCTGATGTTTTTACATAGTTCGGCAAAGGTTTCGCCGTGAAACGTCGTTAAGGGTACCAGGTTCCGAAGTATACGACCCTCATCTGAATTGGGTTGGATTGTCATTTAAAGTGTTGATCCTCGGATAATTTGACGGGTTTGCCATCAGATAAAAAATACAATAAACCTTGTATTAAACGTTTTTGAACCTATATTGTCTATCAACCACGTTCAATGACATGCAGAATAGCCATGATAACCAACAAAAGCCTCAACATCCTGATTTTTTTGAGTACATTATCGATTTTGCCGTTTTTTAGCCAGCCAATCCTGGCGGTCGGGCTTCCTAATTTCATCGATAACCAACCCGTCCCTTCGCTGGCGCCTATGCTTGAGCGTAGTATGCCTGCAGTAGTCAATATCTCGACCTCGACCAACATCGAGGTAGAAGAAAACCCTCTCATGCAAGACCCGTTTTTTCGGCATTTTTTCAATATCCCGAACCAATCGCGCAAACAGCAAAAAAACAGTTTGGGTTCTGGGGTTATTATAGACAGTGATCAAGGCTTGGTGCTGACGAATAACCACGTGATCGACAAAGCCGACAAAATCATGGTCACGTTACAGGACGGACGTAAGCTTAATGCCGAATTGGTGGGTAAGGACCCGGAAGCCGACGTCGCGGTCATCCGCATACCCGGCAACAATTTGACTGAATTACCAATTGCCGATTCCAGCCATCTGCGGGTGGGCGATTTTGTGGTTGCGATAGGAAACCCTTTCGGACTGGGCCAAACCGTAACCTCCGGCATTATTAGCGCCTTGGGACGTTCCGGCTTAGGCATTGAAGGTTATGAGGATTTTATCCAAACCGATGCGTCCATCAATCCCGGCAACTCCGGCGGCGCATTAGTGAACCTGAAAGGTGAATTTATCGGGATGAATACGGCGATCCTGGCACCGAGCGGCGGTAATGTCGGCATCGGCTTCGCCATTCCTTCCAACATGGTCATGACGATCAAAGAATCGCTGGTCAAGCACGGCGAAGTCCGTCGTGGACTCTTAGGTGTCACAACCCAGGATTTAACGCCGGAACTGGTAAAAGCGTTCGAGCTTAAAGACATCCAAGGCGCCGCCATCAGCCGTATCGAAAACAATTCACCAGCAGAAAAAGCAGGGTTAGCCTTAGGCGACATCATTGTTTCGGCTAATGGCAAAACTATCAGAAACAGCCATGAACTGCGTAATATCATCGGTTTACTCCAAATCGGCGACAAAGTCGATATCGACTATTACCGCGGCGACGACAAACGCCAAACGACCGCCGTAATCGGTAAACAAGAACATGCCCAAGTCGCAGGCGAAAAATTGCACTCCCGCCTGCAAGGCACCATCCTCAGCAATACCCAACGCGACCAAGTCGAAGGCGTCGTCATTGAAAAGATCAATACGGCTTCTTATGCTTGGCGCATCGGCTTGCGTCCCGGCGATGTTATTGTCTCGGCAAACCAATACCGCGTCCGCAACCTGGATGAATTAAAAGAAGCTGTCGATCCCCGTACCGGCTTGCTCCTCAACATTCAACGCGGACAAGAAGCCTTCTTCGCCATGTTAAAATAAAGTCAAGAAAAAGCTTGCCCGGTAGCTTCCTGCCCATAAAGGGAAGAAATGACTTGTGCTACCGGGCAAGATGGTTATTTAATAACCGCTCTTCCTTTAACCAAACATTAATGTGAGCAGCGTAAAGCCCTTTATTCCATTATCCATCGCCGTTTTAGTTATTTCGGATACCCGGACGGAAATCGACGATGTTTCCGGCAAAACCCTTGTTGAATGTTTAAATGCCGCCGGGCATCAGCTTTATGCAAAAACCATCGTACCGGATAATATCTACAAAATAAGGTCCGTTATCTCCAACTGGATCGTTGATGAAAACGTTGATGTGATAATTAGTACGGGCGGAACCGGTGTAACAGGAAGGGACGGCACCCCCGAAGCCGTTACGCCCCTGCTTGATAAAGTTCTGGAAGGTTTCGGCGAAATATTCAGGATATTGTCTTACCAAGACATCAAAACATCGACAATCCAATCCCGTGCTGTCGCCGGCGTTGCAAACGGCACTTACATTTTTTGCCTGCCCGGTTCGTCCGGCGCATGCAAAACAGCTTGGGAGAGTCTTATCGAAGCTCAATTGGATTCACGCACCTGTCCCTGTAATTTGGTGCAACTCATGCCCAGACTGAAAGAAAGTTGAAATGAAATCGGCATTTGTATCCCTCGGTGCTTTTTGTGCATTTACCGGTGTTGCCTTGGGGGCTTTCGGCGCCCACGGCTTGAAGGCGATTTTAAGTGCCGAATCCCTTGCCGTATATCAAACCGGCGTCACCTACCAAATGTGGCATTCCCTGGGGCTGATAGGCGTCGGACTGGTACAGCAACAAATGCCGGAAGCGAAACTTATCGCTTGGTCGGGTCGTTTGATGTTTCTCGGCATCCTGCTGTTTTCAGTCAGCCTTTATTTGCTTGCTATC
>JBGAWU010000401.1:0-2747 GCA_044227425.1 Methyloglobulus sp. | reverse complement strand
GATCAACGGCGCCAATGTGCCGCAATCCAGTACCAAGACAGTTACAGTGACGGTCAATCCGGCGTTGGCAACCGACTCACTGCAAGTTCCGGTGACACCAACATTCCGTAATAAAGACGGCAGTTGGAACGTGACTATCAACTGTGTTGCCAGATGCGATACCAATGCGACTATTAAGTTCAATGCCTTAGTAAATGGTACGACAACAAAAGCGTATCCGAATGACTTCACAATGAGCCATACGCCAGGTAGCACCACTTGGACTTATGTAGGGAAAAACGTGATCACGCCGGCACCGGCAAGCTTGAGTCTCTTTGCCAACTCCAGCGCAGGCGGATCTGTCAGTAATATTGCTGTAAGCGTACGTATTAATTAGCGGTACGTTCGTTGAGAGACGAAGTAACAAGAATCAGCTCCGGTACTTTGTACCGTCCATCGTCCCGGGGCTGATTTACTGATTGAAAGAAACAGTTAAAAGAATGGGGGCGCGTGATGTTGTGCAAACGCGTTAAACACACACATATAAATAGACGGACCGGTAATAATTATCGGCAAGGATATAACTTTTATGAAAAACCTTAAATCTAACACTAAGGCATTGGAACTGAGTTTTGTGATCGTTTCTGCATTACTATCATCGGTACCTGCGTTAACGAACGCAGCCGGATATTTGTGGAAAGAGATACCTGCACCTCAGCAAATCACGGTTCCCGCAGGTGATACCGCGCGTAAAATATGCCGTAGTATAAATGCGGTAGGCCAAGTTGCCTGTAACCTACAGATTATTGAAACATTGACGCCTACCGCGTTAGATCGTGGAAAGATACCTAAGATATTCGCCAGTTATGCCTACAAATGGGACAGCAATGCCCCAACGAGTCCAACTAATCCGCTGCTACTAAGTTCAACCAACGCCGATACGTTTGATAATGCAAACGTGATCAACGATAACGGTGTGGTTGGCGGGGCAATGGATACCTTGGCGACAAAAGCGCCACAGGCGACCCTTTGGGTTGGCAATATACCCAGTTTATTGGGTGCTGGTGCCATAACAGACTTGGATGATTTTGGCGATTACATTAAAAATAACCGATTGTTTGTCAATAACAAGGCGATCTTTTTCCCAGGTAATCCGGTACGGGTTCAAGCAATTAATCCTTCAGCAATTGTCGGTTCCAAGATTATTGCGGGGGGTCTTCAATTGTTTAGTTCCACTATTGGCGAATCAGGGACTGGAATGCTGTACCGAACAAAACCAGCAGCCACCAAACCGCAGCCTTGGTTTGCATTATCAAGCATCGTAGCCGGGTTCGCTGTCCGTGATGTGGCTGATAACGGCAATTTTGTGATGAGCGGCATCCCCGGCACAGCGGGTGGTCTGTTTGCCTATAAATGTGCGAGCGGTATTGTTAATTGCCAGCCTTATTTCCCAACGGTTGGTTCCGCTACCGCTGGTAAGACAAACCGCTGGATAACGCTGAACGGGATCAATAACAGTGGCACTGCTGTCGGCACCGATGGAGGTATTGGTATACGGATTAATCCGCTCCCAAGTGGCAAGGAAGTCAACCTGAACCTTGAAGTCGGTATTATTGGAACCGGTTTGTCCATCAGTGAAGCTACGGGGATAAACACCAGCGGTCAGATTATCGGGGCAGGGCTTCTTGGTAGTAAGCGGTCTTTTTTTCTGTTAACGCCAACCCCATAACATGGGCAAAAATTTAATTCGGGTTCATGACGTAAACAAAAATAGTTATAGGAGGTGTATTAAAAAACTCGGAATCAGGCAATAAATTTCAGGAGAAGTAATAAGTAGACGCAGAAGTTGCGTTAGAGCGAATAAACCACCAGCCCTGTCTGGAAACAGGGCTGGTGGATACTCGGCAAGAAAAAACCATCGTTACTTTTAGGTGCTTGTCGTTAAGTTAGCAAGTATCGGTGGCAGGAGTTATC
This sequence comes from Methyloglobulus sp., assembly GCA_044227425.1. Classification (GTDB taxonomy): domain Bacteria; phylum Pseudomonadota; class Gammaproteobacteria; order Methylococcales; family Methylomonadaceae; genus Methyloglobulus. The sequence goes on along the minus strand of JBGAWU010000401.1, from coordinate 794 downwards.
AGCTTTGCCAAAGCTAGGTTAGCGCATTTTTTAAATTGTTAAAACCTAATTTTATTCATAGGAAACTTTCGTTTTGGCGACTGTTACACGTGTTTAATTCATCAAAGCTGAAATATTTGAAGAATATCGTTTGCACACTTGACTCTTTTGTGCGAACACCTAACCGTCAAAGAGAGGATTATCATGAACAAAACGATCAATTTCGACGTTAAGGATAACGGCGATAAACTATGTAGGAACGGAACCGAAAGGGTTCAACTATTTTTTTCCAGGCCAAATAAGTTTTCTAATTTGGCCTTTGCCATAGCCGCCCTTTGCGGCTATGTTGCGTCTGTAAATCCTGTCCATGCCGGAGGATTCAATATTCCAACCGACATGACGCCAAGTCCGTTAACCATAAACGGTCAAAGTGCAACCCCATTTTCTGCCAAAATGGTGCTGTTTGAGGAGTTTGGGCTTAAGGATTACGCGACACTGAGCGGTAATCAACCGGCGATGCCGACATTGCCCGGCGTTGCGGATTGTGCGAGTATGCCTAACGGTAGTGACTTGGATACATTTCTCAGCCAAGAGCTCTATCCAATGCCGAACCGTGCGGTGGATGATAGCGTTACGGCGCCCCTGAACGCCTGGGATGCGAAAATTAGGACTTGCGTAGGGCTTGCGCCAGAGCAACGGACTTATGGTGAAGGTAGGCCTACCGGAGAATGGTTTGCCCACCAACGGTATGATGAATTTCCTTCTAAAGCCTATTTCCAAACGGTTATGACCGGCGCCCGCACTAACGGGGGATT
>JBGAWU010000400.1:0-2748 GCA_044227425.1 Methyloglobulus sp. | reverse complement strand
TTAGCTTCCAGTTTTTTTAGTTGTTCGGTCAGGTTGATTTTTTGCTGATTAAGGTTCTTCGCTTCAAAACCGGCTAAGTTGATTTCGCTTTGGAGTTGGATATAGGCCGGATTGTTTATTTTGGCTGATGAAGAATCGCTTTTTTCTTCTACAAAGTTATCCAGTTTTCTTTTCAATCTTTTGACGTCTGGATGCGTACTTGAGTATTTACTTAAAAGAGCCTTATATTCCTGTTCGATAGAATCGTGGGTTTCAACGGGGGCATTTTTATTGGCGCCCAACTCCAAAATAATGGGGCTGGTGGAGATGAGTTGGTTGTTTAAATTAATCCTTCTTTCTTCCAGCATTTTTTCTTGCAATTGGACTTGCTGCAATGAGCTTTCAATCCGGCTTATGGAGCTTAGGTTAACGTTCAGTAATTCCGGTAGGCTGCCACTGTATTTGTCTTTATATTCAGCTATCTGGTTTTCGATCTTTTGAATTTCGATCCGAAATTTGTCGGCTTCTTCCTGGAGAAATTTGGTAGACTCTTCGGCGCGCTGGGTTCGGGATCTTATATTTTCGTCCAAAAATAAAGTAACTAATTCACTTGCCACCTTTTGCGCGATTGGTGCAACTTTATAATCAAACGACAAAGTAAACGCTAAGGTCGCTTTTGTGTTTTTTCCTTTTCCGATGACGTCCGCATTGATTAACTCAATTAAGGTCGCTTCCTTGAATTGGTCTGCCAAGTCTGATGCGTTAACCAAGTTTTTTTCTTTCTTATAAAGGTTAAATTTTTCAATAATCTTGTTCAGGTTGTCGATGGTCATCAATTTTTGCTCGATTTGGCGAATCCTTTCATCCGCAAAACTGATGACTGTCGATTTTACTAAATCTGTCGGAATATGTTGTTGCTCAATGAGTATGGTCGCCTTGGAACGGTAAACCGGAGGGAGGGCGATGGTTACGATTAAACTCAGAAACAATAACACCAGCATCGGAACAATGATGGTGTATTTTCGCCTGCGAAGAATTTGCAGATAATCATTAATCGATTTTTCTTGTTCCAATTCCATATTCGTTATTTTGATAGGCTCAAACCTTGCCAGTTATAGTTGATTGTCAGCATGACCAGATGGGATTCTGCGCTCAGGTTGTTGGTAAGGTTGCCAAGGCTGTTTTGGTTGCTGTCTTGCGTTCGAAACCGATAGCTGCCAGCTAGCGTCCACTCAGGTGTCAATTGCCAGCTAATGCCGGGTTGTATCACAAGGTTTTTACGTATAGCGTTGTTGTTGAAGTTTACTAGGGTCGATTCAAGGTAGTAGAGATTAAAATTGGTAGACAGTCTTTCCAAGATCTTGTAGTTGAAATTCCAGCCGACAGCGGTTTGTTCTTGTAAACGACCAAAACTAGAAGGCATCAGCGAACGCTTGAAGTTGATGCCCGATGTAAAGTTATCAGCGGTATAGTCAGCATTTAGGTCGGCCAAGAATCCCGCGGAGCTACTACTGCCGAAGTCGGTTGTCGATTCAGTCTGCCTGACGCCTACCGTCCCAGATAACTTCCATTTTTCGGTTAATGCATAATCATTGCCGAAATTAATACCGTAACTGTCATAGTTGAAACTTGAAGAGCCGGATGAATTGCTGCCTTGTTGCGATTCGAAAATCGAATAGAAAAAACTGATGGAACTCATATAACGTTCAGTCCACATTCTTTGCCAAGCCAAATCAATATTGGTTGTGTTGTAATTCCTAAAGTTGTTGATGCTGGCGTTGGTGTATGAGGTTGCCGAATAGGATGGCGTTAAGGTTAAGTTATCTATTTCGCTGATATGGTAAGTTAAGGACGGCGATACTGTCTGTGTCGTATTGATCGAGTTTGCGGCGAAATTTCCTGAGTTTTCTAACGCGTTATTTCTCGATGGTGTCGAAGAATGATTTAAAGTTAATCCCCAATCAAACCGTTGGGTCTTATAAATGCCGTTAAGCCCGTAATTTTGAATGTCCTGATTGAATCCACTAACATCCGTATAGGTTTGAGTGCCGTACATTGCATTAGCGGTCACTTCGGAGATTTCGGTCTTGCGGCTTAATGTAAGCGTGGGAATGATCTTGTAAAAAAACGAACCCTGAGCATCTTGCCGCATCCGGACATTCGTGTCATAACCCAAGAACTGGTCGATAGAACTTTTTAGGGACCATTCAGCGCAAAATCCGAAACTGGGCAACAGAAAAATTACAATCCCAAGATAAGGTCGCGTCGCCATACGTTTTTATTTCAGTTGGTTATGGGACAATTACGACGTCGCCGCTTTTTAAAAAATATTTTTTATCAAGGGCTTTGCCGTCCTCAAGTTCGCCGTATTCAAACCGGAGCGATTCCCCACCCGTGCTGTTTTTTCTTAAAATGATAATATCGTCTTCGGCGGCAAAGGGGGTTAAACCGCCAGCCAGACTGATGGCCTGTACAACATGCATGGGTTCGGTCATGACATATTTGCCAGGGGTCTTTACTTGGCCTGTCACATACACGGCGTTTCCGGCCGCTGCTTTAACGACAATGTTAACTACAGGTTCGGCGATATACTCGGTTAATTTTCCGGTAAGTTCTTTTTTTACCGATTCGAGCGTTTTACCTGCCGCCGGTACAATTCCGGCTAAAGGGAAACCGATACTCCCATCCGGAAGCACAGTGACTTCGCGCGATAAGGCATCTTCATTCCATACTGAAATTTCCAGGACGTCTCCGGGATTGATTAGATAT
>JBGAWU010000003.1:0-22598 GCA_044227425.1 Methyloglobulus sp. | reverse complement strand
ACCCGTGGGTGTTCCGTTACTGACTGTGCCTCCTGGTGCAGCCATGGGGGGCGGAGCGGTGAATAATAGAGCCAATGCCGACGTTGTGACCAAGCTCACCTTGAATTGTCTAAATCTTGTTGACTTTTTCATGCTAGTGTCCTCGGTTAAGTGATTGCAGATCAGGACGCAATAACTGAACTGCAAGTTTCTTTGCCGCATAACGGCAAGTCTAACCATCCGATAAAAGTCTTTTTAATCGGTAACACATCCGATATCGCAAAACATGGCTCTTGATTATGTCATTGTTTTGCCGATAGCTTGGCCTCCATCGGTGGCACCGACGCGTCTAGCGACGCGCCATTCCTGGTGAATAGACAGGAAATCGAGTGATCGTCCATAGTCTACAGTGGGTTTTACAGGGGCTTTGAGAAGCGCCGATTCGATGAGAGCGAAGGAAACATCAAGACTTATATTTATTGACTACCGTTGAACACTCAAACAATTAGAATTTCCCGTCATTACCTTCAAAACCATAGGTAAATGAAAAAACGCCAACCAAAATTCAGATTTCCACGTCATGAGTAAACTTATATCATAATTTTTTTTGTAAGCAAATGCGTACAAATACTTAATCGACCCGATAAAAACCCTATTCAATTGCAGAATAATATGGGTATTGGGTTAAATCTGAGCTTAACGCCTGAATTCGGCCTGATGGGTCAAAATTAGAAAATATACATGGCTATGAATGTGCCGCTTCCTCGCTCTTGCCAGCTGACGCCAACTTTCGTGTTGGGCTTCAGCCGATAATCTTCAGGTGTTTTCTTTTCCATGTCATTCCAAAGTCTAAATATAAGTATGATACTAATATCTTTTAAATAAGCTCTTGCTATATAAGGGCGTTTTCCCTACACGCTAACTTCCCCGTAAAAAACCTAGTTGTCGCCAGGCTTCGTAACTGATGATAGCGGCGGCATTCGAAAGGTTAAGGCTACGGTTGTTCGGCATCATCGGTATTCGCAATCTTCGTGAAGGTTCAATACTGTCCATTACAGCTATGGGCAAACCCGACGTTTCAGAGCCGAACAACAATACATCATGCGGCTGGTACAGAATCTGGTCATAGGATAGTGTCCCCTTGGTTGTGCATGCGAAGATACGCTTGCCCGCCATCGCTTTTACAAATTCAGTATAGCTAGGGTGTCTCGTCACTCTGGCGAGGTCGTGGTAATCAAGTCCGGCGCGCCGCAGGTTTTTTTCTTCCAGGTCGAAAGCCATCGGCTCGATCAAGTGTAAACTGCAGCCATTATTGGCGACCAATCGGATGATGTTGCCGGTATTCGGGGGGACTTGAGGTTCAAAAAGTGCAATATGGAACATATTTGCAAATAAATTTGGGTTGGTTTTAGGAGTCAAGGTTCACGGTTTAATTCTATCTGATGGAAATTCGATTTCGGTTTTTATTCGATAATTAGGCTATTAATGCAATGCTTAATAAAAAAAACGTAGCTTACCGTTAAATATTGCTTTTTGGTGACGAAACGGCGTTTATAATAGGCGCTCTTTTTTTAACACGAGGTCGATAAAGTGCATAAAATTAATTCTCAGCTTGTTTCAGCCCTGTTTGTTATCGCTGTCGGGCTTACTTTGTTCCCCTTCGCAAATGCAGGAACTCCGAGTGAAAATAAAGCGGCGGGTGAAAAATTCCTTGCAGAAAATGCTAAAAAATCGAACGTTAAAATGACCGCCAGCGGCCTTCAATATGAAGTGATTACTGCAGGGTCAGGAAAAATTAATCCCAAAGCAACCGATAATGTCACAGTCCATTACAAAGGCACTTCGATTGACGGCAAGGAATTCGACAGTTCTTACAGTCGCGGCGAGCCGACCTCGTTTCCTTTAAACGGCGTGATCCCAGGTTGGACTGAAGGCGTCCAACTGATGACGGAAGGCGCGAAATATAAATTTTATATTCCAGCCAACCTTGCGTATGGTGAAAACGGCGCGGGCGGGGCTATCGGGCCAAATGAAGCATTGATCTTTGAAGTTGAGCTTATCAAAATCAATTAAATTTTTTGAAGGCTCCGTTTTATCAATTAAAACGGAGCCGGTTTTTTTAATTAAGCCTTGCCTTGCAAGGCTTTTTTATTTTTAAAGATGCCGAAATATACTTTTTTTGCCACCACGCCGAAAGCGATGGAGGACATCCTTGCCGAAGAGCTTCGCACATTCGGTGTTTCCGGTGTGAAATCGACGGTCGCGGGCGCATTTTTCGAAGATGAACTGGCGGCGGCTTACCGGGTTTGTTTATGGTCGAGAATTGCCAACCGTGTGTTACTGCAAATAAGCACTTTTAAAGTTACAGATCAGGATGGGCTTTATCAGGGCATTAAAAAGATTAATTGGTTTGAGCACCTCAATCCCGACGGCAGTTTTGCGGTGACATTCAATGCGAAAAATTCAGAAGCCATCAACAATACGCATTTCGGCGCGTTGAAAGTCAAAGATGCCATCGTTGACCAGATGCGGGCAAAGTTTGAAAGACGTCCCAATATTGATACGGAACGTCCAGATATTCGAATTAATGTTTTACTGAAAGGCGAGAATTGCACGGTCAGTTTGGATTTGTCTGGCGAAAGCCTGCATCGGCGCGGGTATCGCGATACGACCATCAAGGCGCCTATCAAAGAAAATTTGGCGGCGGCTTTGTTGATACGGTCTAAATGGCCGGTCATCGCTAAAGCCGGCGGCACTTTAATTGACCCGATGTGCGGTTCCGGCACTTTATTGGTTGAAGGCGCGATGATCGCCGCCGACTATGCGCCGGGCTTATTACGCGATTATTTTGGCTTCCTGGGATGGAAAAAACATGATAAAGCGTGCTGGCAGGCTTTGCTGTTCGAGGCGCTCCAGCGTAAAACAGCCGGGATAAAACAATTGCCGAACATGACCGGCTTTGACCACAATAACCGTAATCTTAATGCCGCCCACGTCCACATTGCCAACGCAGGATTAACGGGCAAGATTCATCTTGAATGCCGCGACATTGCCGATGCTGCGCCCGCGAAAAGCTGGAAATCAGGGCTGGTTATGTGTAACCCGCCCTACGGCGAGCGTTTGGGCGAGCCGCAGGAAATTGCCGGGTTGTATAAAAAGTTTGGCGAGTCGTTGAAAACGAATTTTTTGCATTGGGAAGCTGCGATGATTATCAGCGACCCAGAATTAGGGTTCCGTTTAGGGATTCGTTCCCGGAAACCGGTAACGTTTTTTAACGGAACCCTGGAGTGTAAATTATTGCGGATGAAAATCGAAGAAAGCGCGTTTTTTGTACCGCAAGCCAAAACAGACGAGGAACGTATCGCCCAGATAAGTAGTGCGGTGAGTAAACAGAACAAAGAGATTGGATTCGCATACGGCCAGCCCGACAAACAGGAAATTATTGATGAATCAGTGGCTCCCCCTGATTTGGTAAAGACCGATACTCAGACCGACGTTCCCGGGCAGGTTGCCGCAGATTTCGCCAACCGTTTGCAGAAAAACCTGAAAAAATTGCAGGTATGGAAGAAGAAAAATAACATCTCTTGTTACCGGGCCTACGATGCTGATTTACCTGAATATGCGGTTGCCATTGATGTCTACGAAGGCGATGCGGTTTGGGTTAATGTCCAGGAATATGAACCGCCCCGCGACATCGATCCCCACAAAGCCAACCGGCGGCTGGCGGGTTTGCTGGCGGAAATTCCTAAAGTCATGGGAATTCCGGCAGACCAGGTATTCTTTAAAATCCGCCGCAAACAAAAAAATACCGACCAGTATCAAAAACTGGGCGATCAAGGCCGTTTTCATGTCATTGAAGAATACGGTTGCCAATTGCGGGTTAATTTTTCCGATTACCTTGATACGGGTTTGTTCCTGGACCATCGCCCCATCCGTTTGATGATACAGCAACAGTCCAAAGGGAAGCGTTTCCTTAACCTGTTTGCGTATACCGGTAGCGCCACCGTCCATGCTGCCGTGGGTGGGGCTGTAGCGACAACGACAGTTGATATATCCAACACCTATCTCGATTGGGCGAAGGCTAACTTGGCATTGAACGCTGTGCATGGCGAGCACGAATTTATCCAAGCCGATTGTTTGGAATGGTTAAAAACCGAATCGAACCATCCTTATCCTTATCCTCGGCAATATGATTTAATATTCCTCGACCCGCCGACGTTTTCCAATTCAAAGCGTATGACGGAAGTGTTTGATGTACAAAATGACCATGTGGCGTTAATTACACAAGCGTTAAGATTATTGGCGCCCGGCGGCGTGTTGTATTTTTCGACCAATTTCCGGCGCTTTAAACTCGATTACGATGCGCTTGCCATGCCCAACATTGAAGACATCACAGCGAAAACGATCCCCGAAGATTTTAAGCGTAATCCTAAAGTTCACTATTGCTGGAGAATTCAGGCATGATTAAAAGGGTAAATATTTGGGTTTCAGGCCGTGTCCAAGGCGTATTTTTTCGGCAATCGACCAAAAAGATGGCTAAGGAATACGGTGTACTAGGTTCGGTGAAAAACCTTGAAGACGGCCGTGTGGAAATCAGTGCAGAAGCTGAAGAGGCGCAGCTAAAGCCTTTTATTGATTGGTGCCGTAAAGGCCCGATCGCCGCAAGGGTCGATCATGTCGAGATTATTGATCAGCCGGTTATTGCAGGCGAATTGACGTCATTCAACATTCTGTAAATTCTTTGGAAAATTGTAGGGTTCTTGGCAATCGCTATTCTGCCGAATAAATTATGATGGCTGACGGTTTTCAATGACATTCAGTTTTTCGGCTTGTATTCCGAAAAGCAATTCGCCTTTTAATAAACCGACTAATTCCTGTCCAGCCATCGAATAGCGCCAGCCGTGCAGTAGTGGGCAATCTTCTTCTTCGTTAAACAGTAACGTTTCGAGGTCTTTCCGGCTCGCCAGAATGGTTGGGTTCAGGGCGTTTTCTTCGGCTCGGATCCGCACCAGGGCTGTCAAAATATCTAAGATGGCTTCATGCTGTTGGGATTTTTTCTTTGACCGGTCTTTGTCGTGCAAAGGGATTGGATCGCTGTTTTTGGCGACGGCGATCATCTCGCAGAGTTTTTTGCCGTAGCGTTGTACGGTGCGTTCGCTAATGCCCCGGATAGCCGATAAATCGCTTGTCGTTTCTGGTTGTAGTTTGGCAATATCGAAGATGAGTTCATCCCGCATCAGCCAGGTTTTGGGGCGGTTTTCGGCTTGCGCAGTTGATTCTCGCCACTCGGCCAAGGTTTGGACTATCGACAATTGCCGGGCTGTCAGCTTATTTTTCCCCCTGATTTTAAGCCACGCCTTTTCAGGGGCTACTTGATAATTATTGGGGTTTTCAAGTTCCGAAAAATCCTGGTTGAGCCAATCCATCCGTCCTAAAGCGTTGAGCTTCTGCATCATGATTTGATAAATTTGGCATAAATAAATCACATCGTCCGCCGCATACTGGATTTCAGCCTGGCTCAACGGACGTTTACTCCAGTCGGCGCGGGTGTGCGCTTTGTTTAAGTTGATGTTCAATAAGCTGGAAACCAGCATGGCGTAACCCGGATTATCCTGATAACCCAGTAAAGGTGCGGCAACCTGCGTGTCGAATACCGGCCCCGGCACTTTGCCGGTCAATTGGTAGAAAATCTCAAGGTCTTGATGGCACGAATGAAAAACTTTAACGATAGCAGGATTTTGGATGGCTTCAAACAGCTTATCCAAATTCGGTAAAGCGATGGGGTCCACACAAACAACCCAATCCGGCGTTGCTATTTGCAATAGGCAAAACTTGGGATAATAGGTTTTTTCCCTTAAAAATTCGGTGTCTAGCGCTAGCCATGAGGCTTCCTGGATTTTTTCGCAAAGCGCGGTCAGTTGATTATCGCTGTTAATATATTGAATTTCGGTCATTATGGTGTGTTTTTGCTGGAAACGACAAGTTTCAACGGGATCGGGAGATTTTCCTTAAGCATATAAAAGCAGCTATTGCGATCAACTTACTGCTTCGGCTGGTTCAGTTTGCTGCCGTTGACGGGTTTGCTGTTCTATTGTTTCTAAAACGACGGATGTTCCTTTTTTTGTTACGTGCTTTGACGCGCCGGATATCTAATTTTCGACCATTGATCTCAACCGATTTTAGATGATGGAAGATCTCCTGCGGCATCTCGTCCGGTAAGTCGATTAAGGTATAAGTCTCTTGTATACGGACATTTGCAATGTTTTTAATGTCAACTCCGGACTCGTTAACCAATATTTTTTTAAGGTTTTTTTCATCCAGTTCGTGTTGTACGCCAAGGTCAAGGCGGTAACGCACCAGTTTGATCGAGACGACCGGTAAAGTTATTTCAGCAACATTATTTTTGTTGCTTTGCGGCGCAACCGTGTCATGTGCTGGCGTTTCGTTAAGAAATGCCAAGGCCGCCGCGCAATCCAGCATGCTTATTTTTAATTCGGACGCAATGGCTTTGACCATCCGGCGCTGGCTTTCCAGGCTTTTAGAAAAAACAACCGATTTAACCTGATCTTTTAACAGCTTTTTTTTTCCGAATTGCGGATTCAATTGTAATGCCGGGTCGTTGATGTCCATCCTGAAATTGTTATATAAGGCTATTGTTGGTTCTGCAAATCTTGGTCAAAGACGATCTTGAAAGATTTCGACGTAAGACTCATCGCGTAACCGTCGCAACCACAGTTCCGTTTCTTCTTCTATTTTTCGTTTACGGATAATGTCCCTGATTTGATTTTTTTTAAAATCGCTGGTGTTGTCTTTGTTTTCTCTTTCCAAAACCTGGATCAAATGCCAGCCGAATTGGGTTTGCACCGGTTCGCTGATTTCATTGATGGCTAATTTCTCCATTGCTTGTTGGAAAGGTTTCACTAAATCGTCAGGCCCGACCCAATCCAGCATCCCGCCCTTGAGCGCCGATCCTTTATCGTCCGAATGCGCACGGGCAAGGGCGGCAAAATCATCACCGTCAGCAACCCGCTGCTTGAGCGAGAGTAGCCGTTTTTTAGCTTCTTCATCGTCAACCAGTTCGTTGGTCTTAATAAGTATATGCCGGACTTTCGATTTTGTGATCATTTGGGCGCCGACCCCTTTAACTTCCAGCATTTTAATGATGTGAAAACCGCTGGGGCTGCGGATGGGTTCGGATATATCGCCTGCCGACATTTTTGCAACCACGTCGACAAACAACGTTGGTAAGTCGCTTTTACCCCGCCAACCTAAGTCGCCGCCTTTTAAAGCATTATCATCGTCGGAAACGCTCATGGCCGTTTTGGTAAAATCCGCGCCGGAACGAAGGTCGGAAACGAGCGCATTCGATTTATCAAGCGCTTTTTTGATTACATCCGCCGAAGCGCCTTCCTTAACGGCAATCAAGATATGGCCTAGATGATATTCGCCGATGCCTTCACCGGCTTTGTCTTCGGTTTCGATAAAGTGTTCGATTTCGCGGTCTGTCACTTTAATCCGGTCGGCGATCTCCCTTCCCCTCAGTTGGTTGATGACAATTTCATTCTTCATGTTGTCGAGAAAGGCTTTATACGAAATCCCTTGATTTTGAAGCTCTTCTTTAAACTGCTCCAATGTCATGTTATTTCTTTGGGCGATGTCAGTTGCCGAATTGGTCAGCATATCTTCGCTCAAAGTAATACCTGCTTTTTCTGCTAGATTCTGTTGCAGCCGCTGAATGATCATTTTTTCCAGCACTTGCTTCCTTAACACGTAGTCGGGTGGCATGGCGGTTTTGCTGGCTTGTATTTTTTGGGCAATGGCCGCTACTTCGTTTTCCAGTTCGTGTTGAAGAATAACGTCATCCTCAACCACGGCAACAATCTTATCTAAAACCTCCGCATAGGCATTTTGGCTGACGAGTATCAAACAGAACAGAATTGCTAGAGCAGCAAACCCTTTTTTCAATAGGTGGTAATGCATCATTGATCGGAATTCCGGTAACCGTAAATACTTTGGGAGAAGAAATTATCAAGCTTTTCGCCAATACCTGTTAAGCCTTTGAACTCTATCTGAAAGAACAAGCCTGTCTGGCTGCTCGCAGGATTTGGCAAATCAAGGTTAGAGTTCGCGACAGCACGGATATTGTTGACATAACGCCGACCGATAATCCTGAACCGCCAGCAACACGTTTCTTTTTCAAAGCCGAAAAATCCTTCTTGCGTTTGATTATAAAGCAGGGAATATTGCCATCGGCCGATGGCGAACCAATCGTCGTAAACAGGCCAACGGAACGAAAAATCGCTTTGGATAATGTCGTTGCTTCTGAGCAGCGTATCGTTTGTGCGCAAGATTCTGGCATTAGCCGGACTTATGCCAAGTTGTTGTCCCAGCACGGTATCATCAGGAATACTGGCGAGTGTATCCTGAATTAATCTGTTTTTTCGATACAAATAGCCAATATTTATTATTTCTCCCGGATTATTGACAAAATGTAAGATGGCTTTGCCTCTAACGACATCATTGTGTTCAGGATCCCATTGAAGCCCGCTATCGACGGTAAAATGCTCGTTGATCTGGCTGCTTAGTTCACCCACCAATGGCGAAAAACTGCTGGTTTCAACCCGGCTTTCTAAAAAGCGCCTGCCAATCCTGACCAATGGCGCGGTGACTTCCCGATCTTGGAAATAAAAAATATCGCCGATACTCAGTTTAAGTTTCTCTTGCCCAGTCTTGGAATCGATCAGTCGCGAGGTCAAGGCCGGGGTAATCTGGTTGGCATCTTGTATCCGGTCGGTACCACTGAAACGGTTCTCCCGGAATAAGCTGTTGAATGAAAAATCGTAGAACGAGCTATCGAAAATGGGGATATCGCTTTGATTGACCCTGGGAATAAACAGGTAAAACAATCTCGGCTCTAACGTATGCAGCAGGGATGAGCCGCCTAAAGCGACGTCTTTTTCGAAGAACATGCCACTGTCGATTGACGCAATTGGCACTGTCCGGCTGATCGATTCAGGTACACCTGGATCTTGGTTGCTAAGCAAGTATTGCGTGTACTTGAAAGTCAGTTTAGGCGTGACATAAGCGCTCGCCGTATGCCAGGGCATGGAGGCGTAAGGTTCGATATTGAACCGATGCCCATCCGGAACGGAATCCGGATTTAGGAAGACCCCATTGACCTGTATCGGGGAGCTTTTATCATGTTGGAAGAATACGTATTCGTTGTTGATGCCGATTTCGGCGGGAATCGATTCAAAAGCATGGTTGTAATTGACATTGAGTTGCGGTAAGCGGCGATAGGGGCGTAGCCGTCCGGTTAAATTTGGGTCGATAGTTTGGTAGTTTTCCAGCCTGCCGATCATTGAAAGGCCCTGGTCGATGTAAGAAATATCCGCCACACTGCGAACATGACTGAAGTTAGGGAAACTTAACGCATTTCCTAACTCGGCAAAGTAAAATTTATCGGAGACTAAATTCAAGTCTGCATTGGAATTAATATGCTCCGAAAATCGGGTTGTATTTTTAATGGAGGCTAAGTATCTGGACGAGCTTCTGATTGGATCGTCCGGTGCTACCTTGGCATCGTGCGGCATGTATTCGGCACTAATACTGCCTTTTGAGTTTTCGGTAAGGTAACGGAAGTCGCCAGCCAACATTACTCCGCGTTTCGAATAGTAGCGCGGCCTTAGTGTTGCGTCGTAATTTGGTGCGATATTCAAATAAAACGGCGCGGAAAAACTAAAGCCGCCGTTTTGGGTGTTGCCGAAGGACGGTGCCAAAAATCCGCTTAGACGGCGATTGTCCAAAGGAAACGACAGATAAGGCGAATAAAAAACCGGTACGCCTTTAAATTCAACCCAGGCATTTTTTGCCGAGCCAAAGCCGGTGGTTTTATTCATTTTAAGGGCATTGGCATGTACAACCCAATCCTGATTTCCGGGTACACAGGCGGTGTAAGCAACGCCTTTATATCTTGAGAACGTTTCACTATCCCGATAAATGGCATCGGCCTTGCCTCGAATGGGCGTAGTGGGAGAAATAAATAAGCTATCCCGCAAACGCGCTTCATCGCTCGCCAGTTTAAGCGTTGCCGATTCGGTATAGAGCGCCAGTTCGTCTTCGCTATAATAAACATTGCCGTGTAAGTCCAGGGTTTCAGACACGGTGTCGTAATTCGCCGCGTTGGCTGACGCTTTTTGGTCGCCGCGCTTCATCTCGACATTGCCTTCGTAATTACCTACTTCGTTATCGAAGATCTCGGAGTAGTTGGAATTCATATCCAAATCGGCTTGAGCCCGTAACTGTTTAATATCCTTGTTGAGATTTTCCCGACCAAGCTCAATCGTACAGTTCGCCCAGGGATCGGTTTCGAAACGTTCCTGTAAGGTTTTAAAAACCAGTTCCTGTTTATTGTCAAACGCAGGGTCAAGGATTCTAAACCCTATGTCTTCATTTTCCACTACACGCGGTTCGCCTCTCGGATCGGCGCCTACCAACTGGCAATTCCAATTACCGTCTTTGCCTTTGGTATCACAATTCCAGCCTTTCGGTTTACCGCCATTGGCTTCAGGAACGGCCGCCTTTGCTAAATTGTTTGTAGAAGCATTGGGTTTTTGGCTTGCCGGTAAAACGCGTACTGGGGCTATTTCGGAAACGCCCGCTTTATTGTCAGATCGATCAACGGCGGGTTTGGCGGTGGAAGTCACAGGCTGGGCAATCGGTATTGATGTGGATTTTGTTTCAATCGGTTCTGGCGGTTGGACAGTCGAAATACCGGTTGGTTTCGTTTCTAATGGAGCCGGCGAGGTGACGACGGGCATTTCCTGTTTAACGGAAGTGGGTTCCGACGGTTGTTGCTCTGTTTGTTTTGTAGCTATTTCAGGTTTTACTGAACGTTGATCCTTCCCGATTTCGGTTTCCGAACCCGCTGCATGGTCGTTGGGCGCAGTCGAGCCTACACAAACCCATTCTTTCGTCTTCTTGTCTTCTTGGCAATTCCAGTTCGCATCATTGGCTAAACTTATTGACGGCAATAACGTGATGAAAAAAACCAGATATAATCGGTCGAGCATGTGTTACGGAAGATTAGTAGCTTAACAGGTCAAAAATCGAATAGAATGCCAGCGCGAATTCTACCTCATTTGTTACCACGATTATAACTAATCTACCTTAAGCCTCATGATACTCGATGATTTTCGAAAAATCGCCCTGCTGGATTGGCTGGAAAACGACCTGCTTTTAACGGTGAATCATTGCGAACCAGCTTCCAGCGATGCCAGTTTCCGCCGTTATTTCAGGATTTCGCTTCCGGATAAACGGCTGATTGCGATGGATGCGCCGCCGGACAAAGAAAATATTCCCGCATTCATCAACGTGGCCGATTTGCTCGCCCGTTCGGATGTTAGAGTGCCTGTCATCCATCATCAAAATCTGTTGGACGGCTTTTTGGTGCTGGAAGATTTCGGATCGCAATCGGTCCTTGATAAATTGACTGCCGATAATGCCGATGAACTCTACGGCAATGCCTTAGACGGCTTGCTGAAGTTACAAATCAATACCGACATTGAAAACTGCGGTTTACCGCATTACAACGAAGCCTTATTAAGCAGGGAACTCGGTATTTTCGAAGAATGGTTCATCGATAAGGAGATGTCGCTAGCGATTCCGGAACCGATATGGGACGATGTGTGCCAACTTTTAATAGACTCGGCGCTTGAGCAACCGACCACGTGCGTCCATCGCGATTATCATTCCCGTAACTTAATGGTGTTAAAAGACAATGTACCGGGCGTCATCGATTTTCAAGATGCAGTCGTCGGCCCGGTAACGTACGACCTCGTGTCGTTGTTACGCGATTGCTACATTGCCTGGCCGCAACAGCGCGTTCAGGACTGGATGTCATTGCACTGGCAAAACTTGAAATCGGCGGGAGTAATCAGCTGCGAATTGCCGATATTTAAACGCTGGTTCGATTTGATGGGGTTGCAACGGCATCTGAAAGCGATCGGCATTTTTTCCAGGCTGAATCTCAGGGACGGTAAGCCGGGTTATCTCAACGATATTCCGCGCACGTTGAGTTACGTCATGGCGCAAACGGCGGCCTATCCTGAGTTAACTGAGTTTCATGACTTTTTAGAAGCCAATGTGTTGCCTGGCTATCGGGAATGTGCATGAAAGCGATGATACTCGCCGCAGGCCGCGGCGAAAGGATGCGGCCTTTGACCGATCACACCCCTAAACCTTTATTGCCCGTCGCCGGCAAGCCTTTGATCGAGCATACAATCAACCAATTGGTATCGGCAGGGTTTACCGAACTTGTGATCAACCATGCGCATTTAGGCGCGCAAATCGAAGCAAGGCTTGGCGATGGTAAAGCCTTAGGCGCAACTATTGTCTACTCCCCGGAAGGCGATGAAGCCCTAGAAACGGCGGGCGGTATCATAAACGCCTTGCCGTTGCTCGGAAACGATATGTTTTTAGTCGTCAACGGTGACATTGCAACCGATTTTCCTTATGCGCAATTACGGGATGTTACCGTTGATCTCGCCCATCTCGTGTTGATCGATAATCCGTCGCATCATCCTCAAGGCGATTTTGGCTTGGACGGATCTGGTTTATTGCTAGATAGTGCCGAACAAAAATACACTTTCAGTGGGGTTGGCCTGTACCGTTCAGAGTTATTCCGTAATACGCCGCCGGGAAAAAGCAAACTCGCGCCGCTGTTACGTGAGGCGATGCAAGAAAAAAAGGTCTCGGGGCAGTACTATTCCGGTTTTTGGATGGATATCGGTACGCCCGAACGATTACAGGAACTCGAACTGCGCTTGCAGAACGGCTAGCCGTTTTCAATCCATTGATCCATCTTGCATTGCAAACGCTTGGTGGTAATGGATTCCGATGGCGGATAGGTCAGTAATCTGAAAGGGTTTTTGGTGGTATTGCGGCCCGTAGTGCATTCAAAATAGCCAGCACATCGATGAATTCCTGGATAACAGCCCCGGCAACGGGTGAAATAAAACCGTAACCGGCAAAAGCCATTCCGATAATGCTGAGACCTATACCACCAAGTGCACTTTGTAGTGCAATCCGTCGCATTCGTTCGCCGATATGGAATAATTCGTCCACTGTCAATAGTGAACTGTCCATGATGACCGCATCGGCGGATTCACCGGTAATGTCGCTGTTTTGCCCGAAAGCGATGCCTATGGTCGCTGCCGTGAGCGCCGGTGCATCGTTGATGCCGTCGCCCAAATACACTGTTTTAGCGGCTTTGGTTTCTGCCCTGACAATGTCGAGTTTCTGTTCCGGGCTTTGGCTGAAAAACACATGTTCAATACCGACTTTTTCCGCCAAATAGCGGACTTCAGACTCCCGGTCGCCAGATACGATCATCACCCGTTCGAAGGCGTGATTAGGCTGTAAATGATTGACGAACGACGGACTATCTTGGCGGACTTCATCACGGAATTGCAGCAAAGCAGCGAATTGGCTGTCGATTAACACCACACATTCCAGGCCTCCGCTGGCGGGCGGTAATTGCGTTGAAATATCGGTGTGATTTGCCAACAGGTTCTTGCGGCTGGTGACTTGCACTAATTTGCCTTCCACGTTGCCGATGATGCCTTCACCGGCTAGCTCCTGAATATTCTCGACTTTTAAGAATGTCAAGTTTGCTTTCTCTGCCGCTTTAACGATGGAAGTGGATAAAGGATGCCGCGAATAACGTTCCAGGCTGGCGATTAAAGTTAAAATCCTGGTTTCAGTCTGGTTGTCAGCCGGTATCAGTTGCGTTAAAGTCGGGCGACCGTAAGTTAAAGTGCCGGTTTTATCGAAAATCGCCGTCCGGCAGGCTGAGATGGTTTCTAAAATGGCGGGATTTTTGATAATGATTTCCCGTTTCGCGGCTAACGATATTGAACTGATAATGACGACGGGTATGCCGATCAGCAAAGGGCAGGGGGTTGCAATGACCAATACCGCCAAAAACCGCACCACATCGCCGGAAGTCCACCATGCGGCAATGGCGGCGATCAAGGCTAAAGGGGCATACCACGCGCCCAGTTTGTCGCCCAGCCGCCTGAGTTGCGGGCGGTCTTGCTCGGAACAGCGCATGACTTCGGTGATCTTGGCGTAACGCGAATCGACGACCAGTTTATCCGCCCGGATGGTTAGCGCGGTATCGCCATTGATTGCGCCCGACATCACCGGCGAACCTCTGGTTTTTTCCATATGATAAGGTTCGCCCGTCAGATAGGATTCATCCATAGAACCGCTGCCTTCGAGCACTGTGCCGTCCACCGGACAGATTTCGTGCGGCAGTATCAATAAAGTATCGCCTATGTTGACCTGTTCAGTGGGTATGTCTGTCACCACGCCACCGGTTTGTTTATGTGCAATGGAAGGCATCCGTTTCGCCAGGGCTTCTAGTACCGAAGAAGCTTTTTTGACAGCATACCTTTCCAGCACTACGCCGCTGGCAAGCATTAGCACCACCAGACAGCCTGCGAGATATTCTTCCAGCCAGACCGCAGTAATAATCGAAATCCCGGCCAGCAGGTCCGCGCCGAAATCGCCCTTAAAAAAATCGCCGATAATCCGTAAAACAAGCGGAAAGCCGCCCAATACCAATACCAGAAGCAAGGGTAGTTGCAACAAAGTAAAAGGAAAGCGGAATTTACATTGGAATAGTGATGCCTTTTCGCCGGTCAATGACAGGTCGAATCCTACGGTGTAAGTTTCGAGACCGGTATTAAAAATGTATTTCATCAATAAAAACGCGCAAATACCTATCAAGCTGAACAGTAAAATGGTTTTTTCGGAAGCGGTTTGTTGAGTTTGGGGCATTCGGCGGTTTATAAGGGATACGTAAATTCTAAAATTATCCAAATAAATGGATTGTGCTAAATATTTTGTAAACCTAACCTAAAAAAATTATTCATACAATGTTTTCGATAAAACAGGAAACTGTGAAAGGGATTTTTAACTGTCCAATTCCTGCTGGGATCTGGTTCTGCTTTAATGGGGATGGTAGGCGTAAAACGTCGCAAGTAAGCTTGGCGTAAATTGCAGCGCGTGGTTCCAAGACAGTCCAATATTAAGTGTTTCGATCAGTCTGGAAGCAATGCTTCCAGGCTACATCAATTATAATTGCCCGATATTTAAGACGTATTTCGTCAATTAAAACGCAGAATCTATCCATTAAATTGAAAAGCAACACGGCATTTTCAAAATGCGTTTTTTATTAATGTGACCGAGTAAATTAAGCGAAAAAATAGTTATCTAATCATTTATTCGATAACGAAATCAAAATAAGTATCGGGAAAAGGTTCGTTGACCAAAGTAAAATGCCACCATTCTTTTGGGTAAGGTTTAAAGCCGTGCCGTTCCATGACTGATTTCAACAACATGCGATTTCTATGTTGGAGAGTACTCAACCCGGGAAATTCAGGTCTCGAACTCGGGTCGAAATAGTCGAATCCAGACCCCATATCCAATTCATGTGAACAACTTTCCGCGTTGTTAGAAACCAGGGTGACGTCAACGGTGCTGCCGCGGGAATGCCCTGACTTCTCAGCAATGTAGCCGTCCCTGAACAGGTTTTTTTTGTTTACATTGGGATAATAGATTGCTTTCATCTGGGTATCCGGCAGATCCTTAGCCCAGCGCACAAAATGATTAACCGCACGTTGCGGGCGATAAGCATCGAAAACTTTTACCCCTAGGCTGAAACGTTGTAAATCCGATTGCACCTTTTGCAAAGCGGCGGCGGCTTCGCGGGTTAAGATAGCCCGCGGTTGATGGTAGCCTTCAATAGGTCTGCCGACAAAGTTTGCATCGCCCGCATAACGTAAATCAACCTCGATAGCCGGAGTAGTAGCATCAAGATACATGAAGCCTGGCGGCACGGCATAAACAGGGTTTGCACCGTAAAACAAAAGGAACATAACCCTTAACAGGGATAAGTGTTTATGCATATTTTGACTGATGTCTGTAATCAGGAATTAAGCGGTGACGATAGTCCGACCACATCATAGCGTATCTAATGTGGTTAGTGTTTCTGGAGATCAGCCTTAAATCAGGGAGTATGTCACAGAAATGAAATAACCCTGGGCGGAAGGATTGTTTAAACGATATTTATTGATAATCTATCGGCAACTGAAGTTTTTACCTCGGGATTGGCCTCAAACCTAGGTGTGGTTATTAATCAACAATTATTGGATTTTGGATACTCTATGAATAAATTAAACGTTAATTGGCGTGTTGCCGCAAGCATTGCCATACTGCTATTTGGTTCTTTATCGACAACCGATTCCTTCGCAAGAAGCCTTTATAAATCGGTCGACGCCAATGGAAAAGTAACCTACAGCAACCATCCTGCCGCCAACAGGCAGACTACGCAAAATATCAGTTTGTTGAAGGACAGCCCGAAATTTAGCGTTTCAAACAAACAAGCTTTTAAAGCATCTTCTAAGTCTTGAGTTAGATTTTGTTTAGGTGTGCGGTCATTATTGTAGTATTCGAGCCACTCGTCTAGGTGTTTCTGCAAGGCAGCCAGATTATCGTAGACGTGTTTTATCAAGGTCACTTGGTAGAACCCCTGCAAGATGGTCTTGTGGAAGCGTTCGCACTTGTGCCCCTCAGGGTAAATACCGTTGGTTTGCGGTGATTTGACCTTGGTTCTCGTATGCTCGATATCATTGATCGCCAAGTGCAATTGGTAATCGTGACTCTCGACCCGCCCGAAATATTCAGTCCCTCGGTCGGTCAGGATGCGCAGCATCGGCAACTGGTGGGCTTCGAAGAACGGCAACACCTTGTCGTTCAATAGGTCGGCTGCGGTCAATGGGTCTTGGTGGGATAAAGCTTGGCAAAGGCCACTTTCGAATAGGTATCGAAAAAGGTTTGCTGGTACACCCGGCCTACGCCTTTGAACGTGCCGACATAAAAGGTATCTTGGGAACCGAGATAACCCGGATGGGCGGTGTCGATCTCGCCGTCCTGGCGCTTTTTTTCAAGGGCGGCCACTTGGGCGTCGGTCAGGATCAACCCTTGCTCAGCCGCCTTGGCTTCCAAGGCTTTCAACCGGTCTTTGAAATTTGCCAAATCGTTGCGCAACCAAATACTGCGGATTTATGCCCTTGTATGATTTAAAAGAGCTACTAAGCCAGTTTTTATTAGACTTGGAAAGCTAATAAAAAAACAGGTGAGGTAGACCGGTGTGTCCTTGGTTTGTTTTTTAAAATCGTCCCAAAGCGATGGTCGCCACATCGCACTTTTAATAATCTCGGACAGTTGCCTGGAACAGGCCTCATGATTTTTCTTGATCTTCATTGTCTCCCTCGGGTTCAGAGATTACTCTCTTAGCCGAGTGTCCGCTAAAGCGGGGCAGTAAGATAATTATAAATCTGCCTCCCGAAGTGTCCGGCTTAATTAAATCATTGTTAGCATTTTTCGATTTATTTTTGTCGGACAAACGGCCTTAAAATCACCTAATCATTTTCTTTGTCTTACGATAAAAACTATAAACTATCCAGCCAGCCATCGCCCTTATAAAATGACGGTTTGCTTTTAGGTTGTCCGATGCGAGTCCAGATCCTTTCCACTCAACTGATTAATCAAATTGCCGCCGGTGAAGTCGTCGAAAGGCCGTCTTCTGTGGTGAAAGAACTCGTTGAAAACTGTTTCGATGCCGGTGCGTCCAATATCCACATCGAGATAGAGCAGGGCGGCTTAAGGCGAATTCGCATCAGGGACGACGGTTGCGGCATTATCAAGGAAGACTTGCCGTTGGCGTTGTCGCGCCACGCCACCAGCAAAATTGCGTCATTCGACGACCTTGAACGGGTCGGTACGATGGGCTTCCGCGGGGAAGCCTTACCCAGTATAAGTTCGGTCTCAAGGTTGTCTTTAATATCGCGCATTGCCGATGCAAACTGCGCCTGGCGGGTTGACGCCGACGGCACCGAACAGGATTTCGATGCCAAGCCCGATCCGCATCCGAAAGGGACTACTGTCGACGTCAGGGATTTGTTTTATAACACGCCGGCGAGGCGAAAATTTCTGAAATCGGAAAAAACGGAATTCGACCATATTCAAACGTTGATTCAACGGATGGCGCTGAGTCGTTTCGATATTGAGTTTTCGTTGGTACACAACCAGAAAGAAATTTTTCGGCTTAGGCGGGCTGACAGCGAAAACGAGCAGCAACACCGGCTTGCCGGTATTTTGGGTTCGGCGTTTTTAGAAAACGCAATCGCAGTGGAATTTGCTTCATCGGATTTACAATTAACCGGCTGGGTAGGGTTGCCGACATTTTCCAGAAGCCAGCAAGATATGCAGTTTTTTTACGTTAACGGACGCTTGGTCAGGGATAAATTGATCGTCCATGCGGTCAGACAGGCTTTTCAGGATGTCCTGTTCCACGGCAGGCATCCGGTTTTGGCTTTGTATCTCACCCTCGATCCTGCACTGGTTGATGTCAATGCCCATCCTGCAAAGCTGGAGGTAAGGTTCAGGGAAGGGCGGTTAGTGCATGATTTTCTATTTTCAGCGTTGCACCGGTCGATTGCACAGGTCAGGCCGAACCAGCACATGGTCACTCCTGCGGTTGAAGCGGCGCTTAGGGAAGAAAATACTGGAGCGGGCAATTCCACATTATTTAAAAGGACAGCGTTTCCGAACTATCAACCTTCGCAATCTTCTCTTCCTTATCAGGTTGAAGAAAATATAACAGCATTCGGTAAACTTTATGGTGCCGCATTGCCTGAACAACCGCCTGCGCCGACTCCGCAAAGCCAGGATTTTCCACCGTTGGGTTATGCCATCGCCCATCTACATAATATTTATATTTTGGCGGAAACCCGGACTGGAATTATTTTGGTTGATGCCCATGCCGCGCACGAAAGGATTCTTTACGAACGACTGAAGCAGCAATCCCAAAGCGGGAAAGTGGCTAGCCAACCCTTGTTGTTGCCCATAACACTAAAGGTGAGTCCGGCGGAAGCCGACCATTGCGAACAGGCTGCTGATTTTTTTGGCGAAATGGGTTTCGATTTGTCGTGTTCAGGGCCTGAAGCTATCGTGATACGCTCAATACCCGTTTTAATCGGTACTACAGATGTTGAAATCTTGGTCCGCGATATTCTTGCCGATCTCAACCAGCACGGAACCAGCCAACGTATGGAAGAGCAGGGCAACCGGCTGTTGGCGACAGTTGCCTGCCATAGTGCCGTGCGGGCGCACCGAAGGCTCAGCCTTGATGAAATGAACGCATTGCTCAGGGATATGGAACAGACTGAACGTAGCGGCCAATGCAACCACGGTAGGCCGACCTGGGTTGAATTATCAACCCGTGATCTGGATAAATTCTTCCTTCGCGGACAATAGCTTTACAACAAGGCAGATAGCGTAAGCATTTAGGATTATGGCAGGGGATTCACTTGTCAAGCTGCCAGATAAAAAAGTATGGGCAAAAAAAACCGCCAGCGAACCCTTAAGCGTCTATCAATTAATTAACTGTGGTTTCTTGATTTCATAAACGCCGCCACCGACCCGGCCGATCGCTCTACCGCCTTCAACTATACCGGCTGCGGCACCGGCGCATTCGCCCCGGCCAATGTCGGCCAGGATTTCACTTACGACAAGCTCGGACGGTTGACCACCTACCAGCTCGGCGCCAACGCTGTGCACAGCTTCAGCTACGACCCCAGCGGCAACCGCACCGCCGCCAACACCCCGGTCGGCAGCTTCCAGGGCGCCGACTATCGCACCCATGCCGCCGTCACCGGCGCCAGCACCGACAGCACCACCGTCAAGACCGTCAACCAGGCAACCAACGGCAATACCTGGACTTACCTCGGCCTGAAGACTGTCAAAGCCGCCACCACCGTCAACCTCACGCTCAGCCCCAGCGCCACCGGCAGCGTGTCCGCCGACGCCGTGCAGGCCATCCCGGCCAATACCGTCGTTACCAGCGTCAACTATATCTATGCCGACCACCTCAATGCCCCGCGCGTCATCACCCGCAGCAGCGACAACCAGATAGTTTGGCGCTGGGACAGTGCCGACCCCTTTGGCCAAGCCCAGCCCAACCAGGACTCAAACGGCCTGGGCACCTACACCTACCGGCTGAGGTTCCCCGGCCAGCTCTACGCCAGCGAGACCGGGCTGTACTATAATTACCACCGGCAGTACGAGCCGGACACCGGTACCTATACCCAGCCCGACCCGATTGGCTTGGAAGGCGGACTTAACCTTTACGCCTATGTCGGGGGGAATCCGGTTAATTATACCGATCCAACTGGACTGATAGCAGGAGTTGACGACGCGGTTGTCATTGGAGGAGGAGTTGTAGTTGGTGCTTTGTATTGCGCCATTTATCCTGACAGGTGCAGAAAGATAGCTGAGATTTGTGCCAATGGCATAGATAAGATGTTAAATGAAGCTAGTGATAATTCTGGAGATAAACATCCAAGTACGCCAACAGGCCAAAAGGGCAGCCCGATAGATGTTCAACCTGGAACTAATGAGCCAACAACTATTGGAGGTCGAGATTATGGTGGCCATGCACTTGATCAGATGCAAGGGCGTGGTGTTCCGCTAAGTGTTGTTGAAGATGCGATCCAGAACGGTCAATCAAGTCCCGATCCGATTCCTGGAAGAACACGATATTACAACCCGGATAATAATGTGACTGTTATTACGGAAAATGACGGCACTGTTGTAACTGTTATTAATGGGAAACGTTAAGATGGATGAACATGACTTGCGTCAATTAACTAAGATGCTTCAGCAGATAAATTCTTATCGCGGCGGCGGAATTGGTTTGAATGTCTTGATAGCTGACCTAATGTTCTTGCGCGATGCGTTAAACTCAGTTAATCCCGAATGGGAACGTAAATTTACTGATTGCATTGTAGATTTAGAATCTGCTTATTCTTACGCGCTAGAGAAAAACTCGGGAACCCTAGATGAATTAACTCAAAAGATCGTTGACGATACTATTCCATCATTATTGAACTTAATACAACCTCGTGCGGCGAGTAAAAACCGCCATCCTTAGGGCCGTAGCCGTATAGCTCGTAGATTAATGGTATGGACTCCTCGCCTTCCCAACGGCATCGTGAAGTGCCAAAGTGGAAGAGTAACAGCCACTTAACAGAAAGCGAGGAATTCGAGATGAATAGTACGACAATTGGTTTAGACATTGCAAAAAACGTATTTCAACTGCACGGTGTAGATCAACGCGGCAAGGCGGTATTGCACAAACAGCTGAAACGGGGACAAGTGTTGGCCGATTTCGCCAATTTTCCGCCTTGTCTCGTTGGCCTTGAAGCCTGTGGTGGGGCGCACTACTGCACCCAAGGGGCATAAAGGCCAGGGAATTGATCAAACGGGGGCATGATGCCAGGTTAATCAGTCCACAGTTTGTAAAGCCTTATGTTAAAGGCAACAAGAACGATGCCAATGACGCTGAAGCGATCTGTGAAGCGGTTAGCCGTCCCACTATGCGTTATGTTCCGCTCAAGAGTGTGGAACAACAAGATATTCAAATGTTGCACCGGATACGGAGCGGGCTGGTCAAGGAGCGGACGGCGCTCGCTAACCGGATTAGAGGGTTATTAGGTGAATACGGCCTTGTAGTGACGGCAGGATTAGTTAAATTACGCCGGCGATTACCGGAACTCTTGGAAGATGCCGAGAACGGGTTGACGACAATGCCACGGCAACTGTTCGCCGAGTGGCAAGAACAGTGGATTACAGTGGATAAACGCCTTGCTGACTATGGCGACAAGATAAACGCGTTGCATCAAAGCAGCGAAGCGAGCCAACGGTTGGCGGGCGTGCCCGGTATTGGGCCGATTACAGCGACAGCATTGATGGCTTCGTTAGGGGACGGCAAGGCCTTCAGTTCTGCTCGGCAAGTAGCGGCGTGGTTAGGGTTGGTGCCTAAGCAAGCGTCCAGTGGCGGCAAACCGAAGCTGTTGGGTATCAGCAAGCGTGGGGATGTATATTTGCGTACATTATTGATCCCTGGTGCTAGGGCGGTGGTTAAAGCCGCGGCCAAGAAAGACGATAGCCAAAGCCGATGGATCAACGGTTTGGTGAAACGGCGCAACCACACTATTGCAGCGGTAGCGGTTGCCAATAAGAATGCGCGAGTCGTTTGGGCCTTGCTTGCCAAGGCAGAGGTGTATGTAAGGCCACTACAGGTTCAGACAGAAACCAGTAACCAATAAAAGAGGTTAAAGCATTAAAAGTAGTTACTCCAAAAAGTTGCTTAAGTTATTTCAAGACGATGGCAAAACGGTCAGACCGGTGTTTTCAACAATCCGCTCACCCCAAGGGCCTTCGAGGCCGGTAGGTTGATAGGGGGACGAAAACACGCGGAAATCCATCAGGGCCTAAGGCGATAAAGCTCCTCGACAATAGACCGGATATATGGACGCAACTGCGTTATCTGACAGGTTTAAATCGAAGTGAAAAAACTTGCAAAATAGAGGGGTCCATATATGGGGTGAGGTACGACCCCCAACATAAACAAAGCCTTGAATGTAGGGCTTCGCTACCGCTCTGCCCAACCTACGATGTCAATCAACATATCGATTATTAACCGTCAC
>JBGAWU010000039.1:0-11252 GCA_044227425.1 Methyloglobulus sp. | reverse complement strand
GTTGTCAGACAAATGCCGAAATTGACCTCCGAACAAGAACGCGAGCTTGCGCTTCGGTTCAAGGATGCGGGGGATTTGACCGCCGCGCGCGAGTTGGTCATGGCGAACCTGCGTTTTGTCGTGCATGTGGCAAGAGGTTACAGTGGCTATGGTTTGTCGATGCCGGATATTATCCAAGAAGGGAATGTAGGGCTCATGAAAGCAGTGAAACGCTTCGATCCTGATTTAGGCGTGCGGTTGGTTTCTTTTGCCGTTCATTGGATCAAGGCGGAAATCCATGAGTTCGTCATTAAAAACTGGGGTATCGTAAAGGTTGCTACGACAAAAGCCCAGCGTAAATTGTTTTTTAATTTGCGTAAATCGAGACAGGACGGCGGTTGGTTATCGAGTGAGGAAGCGGAAGCCATTGCCAGCGACTTGAATGTTGAAGTTAGCACCGTTTTTGAAATGGAAAAAAGGCTGGGAAACAGGGATGCTTCGTTCGATATGCCGGTAGACGAAACGGTTGACGACAGCTATGTCGAACCTGCCAGCTATTTGTACCAAGCAAACGACGATCCGGCTGTCATGCTCGAAAATGTAGAATGGCAAAGCCATGAGCAGCGTTTATTGACCAAAGCGCTGGATGAATTGGATGAGCGCAGTTTGGACATCGTATCAAGCCGTTGGTTAGCCGATGAAAAAGCCACATTGCATGAGCTTGCCGAACGCCACCAGGTATCGGCTGAACGGATCAGGCAGTTGGAACAAAATGCCATGAAAAAGCTGAGGGCTGCCGTGGTATTCGAAGCCTAAGTATTGTGAAATTAAAAGGCTTGACGGATTAAACGTCAGGCCTTTTTTGCTTCAATTCAAAAGTGTTATTAAAGATTAAAAATATCCGTAATTATTATTTCATAACCCTTGTTAAGTCGGATTCAGCAAACCGATGAGTGCGTGCGCTTGCTCAGCGGCTTCATGTCCGAGTGCTGTCAAATATCCGCCATCTTCCAGTGTAATCAATCCATTTTGAAAAAGACGCCGCGTTGCTTCAATAGTCGCGGGTGCTGCGGTTTTATGAACTTTTATGCCTTCTTGTGTAGTTGTTAATTTGAAGAGAAGGAGAATGTTGAGTTCATCTAAATTTTCTTGGGTATATTGCATGTAAAATTCTCAAGCCGAATGCAGGTAACAGGTGTAATCCAATCTATGTGGCGCACTGCCCATTATAGGTGATAAGGATTTGAAGGAAAGGATTATTAAAATGTAAAAACTAGGGATTTGTGAAACGCCATGTAAGGCTGTTAACCGGTATGTGTGTATTCTCCAGGCAATTCAAGGCTTACCGTATTTTGCACTGGAAGAAGTGTTATACTGCCGCTATTTTTCATAAGTTTGCTTAAATTAAAGCCTATTTAGCGAGGGTTTGTGCAAGTTTCAATCGTAGTTCCTGTTCATAACGAAGCTGAAAACATCGATCCATTAATTACAGAAATCGTAACATCGATGGACGGAGCGGAAGCCTATGAAATTATTTATGTTGACGATGGCAGTAATGACCGGACAGCCGAGATATTATCAAATATAAACCAACGTGTTAGTGTTTTAAAGATTATCCGGCATGAACGTAGTTGCGGGCAAAGTACGGCAGTTCGGACTGGGGTAAAGGCGGCAAAATATCCCTGTATTGCAACTTTGGATGGTGACGGTCAGAACGATCCCGCCGATATTCCGCGTTTATATGAAAAATTAATACAATGCAATCAAGCCGATAATAGTTTATGGATGGTTGCGGGATGGCGCAATAAACGCCACGATTCAGCGTGGAAACTCTTTTCTTCCAAATTTGCGAATACCGTGCGTGCGGCGTTGTTGGGCGACAACACGCCGGATACCGGCTGCGGTTTAAAAGTGTTTTTCAGGGAAAAGTATTTGGATTTGCCTTATTTCGACCATATGCACCGCTTTCTTCCGGCGTTAATTATAAGGGCGGGCGGAAAAGTAATTTCAGAGCCGGTCAACCACAGGCCGCGAACCCAAGGCTATTCAAAATATGGCACACTGGATAGGTTATGGGCGGGTATTACCGATTTGTTGGGCGTTATTTGGTTGAAGCAGAGGGCAAAATTGCCGGTAATTAAGGAGTCGAACAATGGATGAAGCGACAGTGTGGCTGATTATCGGTTTCATAGGTCAAGGTTTGTTTTCCGCCCGGTTTATCGTTCAATGGTTTAAAAGCGAACGGGCGAAAAAAAGTGTCTTTCCGGTCGCATTTTGGTATTTCAGTATTGCCGGAGGCGTTACTTTGCTTGCTTATGCGATACATAAGGAAGATCCCGTATTTATCGTCGGGCAGCTTTCCGGATTGCTGATTTATTTTCGGAATTTATATTTCGTGATGTATGAGCGTAAAAACCTGGACACCAAATAACCTGCAATACTAATTCGATGTCGCGATTGATCGAGTCCAGATTTTTTTTGGCGATTCTTTGGGCTTTGCTCACCTTTATAAGCCTTTCCTTGCGGCCTTTGTTTCCCATTGATGAAACCCGGTACGCCGCTGTGGCTTGGGAAATGTGGGTCAGGAACGATTTTCTCGTACCCTATCTGAATGGCGAAACGTATAGCCATAAACCGCCGCTGTTATTCTGGTTGATGCAATTGAGCTGGTGGTTATTCGGGGTTAACGACTGGTCGCTTAGGGTCATCGCCCCGCTTTTTTCCCTGGCAACGCTATATTTATCCCAAACTGTAGCTAAAACTCTCTGGCCTGAGCGTAAACAAATTGCAGAGTTGACTCCCTATATCTTGTTGGGCTGTTTTTTCTGGATGATATTCGGTACGTTGACGATGTTCGACATCATGCTGAGTTTTTTTGCGCTGTTGGGCATTTATTCAATATTGGCTTTAATCCGTTTTGGGCTGTCAGTTAAGCGCTGGATTATTCTGGGCATAGCCATAGCAGGTGGCGTGTTGACTAAAGGGCCGGTCATACTGCTTCATGTTTTACCTTTGGCGCTGTTAGCGCCTTGGTTTTTAAGTCATCCGGACGGCAATATCGAGCGAAAAAACTGGTATGCGGGGCTTTTATTATCAGTATTAATCGGCGCTGGGCTTGCTTTATGCTGGGCGATTCCAGCCGGAATTTCCGGCGGTGAGGCATATAGAAAAGCGATATTCCTTGGGCAAACCAGCGGACGAATTGTTGATTCGTTTGCCCATAAACTGCCGTGGTGGTGGTATATAGAGCTTTTACCCTTATTGCTGCTGCCGTGGTTATTCGTAAAACCGTTTTGGATAGGTTTGGCGCGCTTTAATAAAGACGATTTTGGTTGCCGTTTTTGCATGTTATGGGCGGTGCCAGTGTTGCTTGCTT
Organism: Methyloglobulus sp.; assembly: GCA_044227425.1. Lineage (GTDB taxonomy): Bacteria > Pseudomonadota > Gammaproteobacteria > Methylococcales > Methylomonadaceae > Methyloglobulus. Next base: position 7,897 of record JBGAWU010000039.1, on the reverse strand, counting down.
TTTCTTTGGTCAGCGGCAAGCGCATCCATTATTTGTTGCCGCTAATGCCTGCAGTTGCCTTGCTGGTTGCTTGGGCGTTTAATGAAGCGACCGAGATTCAATGGCGTCGTTCCGTGCTGGTTGTTATAAGCATTCAAGCAGCTTTAGGAGTGATTTTTGCTATATTGCCTTGGTTAAGTAAGCATTATTCATGGCAGGAGTCCTTGTCATCTTTATCACCGTTGTGGGGAATGGGGCTGCTCTTAGGGGCAGTCATTATTGGTTTTTTTCGCACCGAGACCGCTAAATCAGCAGTACCCAGTATTTGTGTTTCCGCCATAACTACGGCACTTATTATTGCGGGAGGGTATTTCCAGATTCAGGGTTATCGCTACGATATGAAGCCACCTTCCCAGAAAATTGCTGGCTTGATGAATGAAAAACGGGAGATAGCCCTTTTTGCAGGGAAGTATCACGGGCAGTTCCATTTTGCTGGGCGTTTAAAACGACCTATACACACTATCGCCGACCAACAAGGTTTGCTGGGTTTCGCAAACCATAATTTAACCGGTTACATCCTTGTGGAATATAACGATTCGGAAGCTCCTCCCGAAGCCATGATTGCTTACCATTATCCGTTTAAAAACCATTACCTCGGTTTTATTTCTTGCCAAACATTATTCGATAATCCGACGTTGGCGGCAAAATTGGTTCCGTCTTAGAGTTATACCTTTGGTTTCTAGTTTCTAAAAGTGCAACGGCTTCGACGTAAGGCCTACAATTTGATACAATGGTCTATTGCTTGAACGCAGGAAATGAGGGCGTCAATTCCAAATTAAAACGAGTGGTTATCTATTTTTCGAGAGATAACGGCCATAACAGCCCCTTATTCCGGCGCACACCTTAAAAACAAGGATTAATGTCAAACTTCGCGAAAGAAATCATACCTGTTAATCTCGAAGACGAGATGAAGCAGTCTTATCTCGCTTACTCGATGAGTGTGATTGTCGGGCGGGCCCTTCCCGATGTTAGGGATGGGCTTAAGCCGGTGCATCGCCGTGTCCTGTATGCGATGAATGAAGCCGGGAATGATTGGAATAAGCCTTATAAAAAGTCTGCCCGTATTGTCGGTGACGTCATGGGTAAATACCATCCGCACGGCGATAACGCTATATACGACACCATGGTGCGGATGGCTCAGCCCTTTTCCATGCGCTATGTGTTGATTGACGGGCAGGGTAATTACGGCTCTGTCGATGGCGACCCGCCTGCCGCGATGCGGTATACGGAAGCGAGGCTAGCGAAGATTTCGCACGAAATGCTGGCTGATCTCGACAAGGAAACCGTCAATTTTGCGCCCAACTACGACGAATCCGAGTCCGAGCCAGTCGTCTTGCCGACTAAAGTACCAACACTGTTGGTCAACGGTTCGTCTGGTATTGCCGTGGGTATGGCGACTAATATTCCGCCGCATAACTTAACCGAAGTCATCAATGCCTGCCTGCATTTAATCGATAATCCCGATGCGTCTGTGCATGACTTAATGGTGCATGTGCCGGGTCCCGATTTTCCGACGGCAGGTTTTATCAATGGTGCATCAGGGGTTTACAGTGCTTACACCACTGGTCGCGGCAAAATTTACCTGCGCGCCCGCTGTCATTTTGAGGACATCGGCGATAGTAGCCGACAGGCGATTATCGTTACCGAACTGCCCTATCAGGTCAACAAAGCTGTTTTGCAGATGAAAATTGCAGAATTGGTCAAGGAAGGCAAAATAGAGGGGATTTCCGCGATTCGTGACGAGTCCGATAAAGACGGGATGCGCATGGTCGTCGAATTGCGTAGGGGCGAAGTTGCCGACGTCGTATTGAACAATCTTTATAAACAAACGCAATTCGAGGTGGTTTTCGGCATTAATATGGTGGCATTGTTGGATGGCCGCCCTTATTGTCTCAGCCTTAAGGAGATTCTCCATGCCTTTGTCGATCACAGGCGTGAAATTGTAACTCGAAGGACCATTTATAACCTACGTAAGGCGCGCGAACGGGCGCATATTTTGGAAGGGCTCGCGGTAGCCTTAGCCAATATCGATGAAATGATTGAACTGATCAAATCATCACCGAACCGTGCCGAAGCGAAAGAGGGATTGTTGGCAAAAAGCTGGAATGGTGGTTTGGTTGCTGCCCTGTTGGAACGGGCGAATGCCGACCGTTCAAGGCCGGAAGATCTTGCTCCTGAATTTGGCATGGCTGGCGGTTTATACCACCTCTCCGAAGCACAGGCGCAAGCGATTCTCGAATTGCGGCTGCATAGCTTGACCGGCTTGGAGCAGGAAAAAATAATTAATGAATACAAGGATTTGCTTGAGTTAATAGACGAATATCTGCATATCCTATCGAGCGACGAGCGCTTGATGGAGATTATCCGGGACGAGCTAAAAGAGATTCGGGATGAATACGGCGATAAACGGCGTACGGAAATAATCCATACTCAACTCGATTTGTCCGACGGCGATTTGATCACCGAAGAAGATATGGTGGTCACTAAATCCCATGAAGGTTATGTGAAAGCCCAACCCTTGACGGATTATAAGGCGCAGCGGCGGGGCGGGCGCGGCAAATCGGCGACGGCAACCAAGGAAGAGGATTATGTCGATAAACTGATCGTCGCCAATACCCATGATACGATCCTGTGTTTCTCGTCGTTAGGTAAAGTTTATTGGCTTAAGGTTTATCAACTGCCGGTGGCGAGTCGTGCATCCAGAGGCAAACCGTTTGTTAACCTGATTGCTCTCGATGAAGGCGAAAAAATCAACGCCATCCTACCGATCAAGGAATTCAGTGAGAATAAATTCATTTTTATGGCGACTTCCTCGGGAACGGTCAAGAAAACACCCTTGAATGAATTCGAGCGGCAACGGGCAAACGGAAAGATCGCTATCGATTTACGGGAAAACGATACCTTGGTAGGCGTTGCGGTAACGGATGGCCAGCAAAATGTCTTGCTTTTTGCCAGCTCGGGTAAAGCAAATTGCTTCAATGAAGCTGATGTTAGGTCAATGGGCAGGACGGCTTCCGGGGTTCGGGGTATGCGTTTGCAAGACGATCAACGGGTTATCTCGCTGATTATTGCTTCGGAAGGTACTGTGTTGACCATTACCGAAAATGGATTCGGTAAGCGGACCCGGTTGGAGGAGTTTACCCTCCATAAACGTGGCGGCCAGGGTATGATCGGTATCCAAACTTCGGAACGTAACGGGGCATTGGTTGGCGCGGTGCTGGTCAAGGAGCATGATGAAATCATGTTGATAACCGATGGCGGCGTTTTGGTGCGCACGCCGGTCGACGGTATATCGGTGGTTGGACGGAATACCCAGGGTGTCCGCATAATTCGGTTGGATAAGGGCGAAAAAGTAATCGGCGTTGACCGAATCGAGGGCTTGGCTGGCGAAGACTCTGGTGGTGACGACGAAGTTATCCAGGATGATGGGCAAGATTTAACAAATGATGAAAACGATTTAGGAGCAGAGTAATACATGAGCAGGGTTTATAATTTTAGTGCAGGACCGTCGGCGTTTCCTGAATCTGTATTAAAACAGGCGCAGGCCGAAATGCTGGAATGGCGTGATAGCGGTATGTCGGTCATGGAAATGAGCCATCGCGGTAAGTTTTTCTCGTTGATTGCAGAAGAACTTGAAGCCGACTTGCGGGAATTAATGGCAATTCCTTCCAATTATAAAGTGCTGTTTTTGCAAGGAGGTGCTTCTGCCCAGTTTTCCTTGATTCCCCAAAATATCCTGAATGGCAAAACCAAAGCCTGTTATGTCAATACCGGCGCATGGTCTGAAAAAGCGATTCAGGATGCAAAAGCCGTCTGCGACGTGGTTGTAAGCGCCAGCGGAGAGTCCGGAAAATATACCCATATCCCCGATGCCGCATCCTGGACGATAGACCAAGACGCCGCCTATTTGCATTACACATCCAATGAGACCATTCATGGTGTTGAGTTTCAGTCTATTCCAGACAGCAAAGGTTTAACGTTGGTTTCGGATATGTCATCCAATATCTTGTCGCGTCCGGTTGACGTAAGTAAGTTTGGGATAATTTATGCCGGAACGCAAAAAAACATGGGGCCTGCAGGTGTGACTGTAGTAATCGTGCGGGAAGATTTGGTGGGCCATGCCGCTAAAGGGATTGCGCCTGTGTTCGATTATGCCCAACAAGTAAAAAACGGATCGATGCTGAATACGCCCGCAACCTACAACTGGTATTTGGTCGGTTTGGTATTGAAATGGTTGCAAGGGCAGGGCGGCGTTGCAGCCATAGAACAACGTAATATTAATAAGTCTGCAAAACTTTATAACGTGATCGACCAATCGGCGTTGTACAAAAACCCGGTGGAGAAATCGGTCAGGTCCCGGATGAACGTCCCTTTTATCCTTGCCGACGAAGCGCTGGATAAGCCATTCCTAGCGGCTGCGGAAGCCAATGGCTTGTTTGAGTTAAAAGGCCATCGCTCAGTCGGTGGAATGCGCGCCAGTATTTATAACGCGATGCCGGAGTCGGGCGTTGATACGCTATGTGAATTCATCAAGGAATTTGAGCGGACGCACTGATCTTCGGGGTCGGTTTAAACAAAACGGGTTCTTCATGGCAGCAATTACACCGCTTAGCGAATTAAGGGAGAAGATCGACATGATCGATCAGCAGATTTTAGAGCTGATCAATCAACGCGCGTCTTGTGCCATGGAAGTGGCGAAAACCAAGATTGCATTGGGCGAGGAAGGCAGTTTTTACCGTCCCGACCGGGAGTCATTGGTGCTGCGGCGTATCAAGGAGCTTAACCCAGGGCCTTTGCCGGATCAAACCGCTGTCCGTTTTTTCAGGGAATTGATGTCTTCTTGTCTCGCGCTGGAAAAGCCCCTGGACGTCGCTTACCTCGGTCCGGAAGGTACCTTTACCCAACAAGCCGTGCTTAAACATTTCGGCAATGCTGTCAAAGCGATTCCTGCGCCGACGATTAACGATATTTTTTCAACAGTTGAAAATGGCGGTTGCCAGTTTGGGGTTGTTCCGGTAGAAAACTCAACAGAAGGCGTTATCAGTTATACCTTCGACCGGTTTTTGGTTTCGCCTTTGCATATCTGCGGCGAAGTGGAAATTCAAATTCATCAAAATTTGATGGGTAATCATGTCGATAGATCGAAAATTATTGAAATTTTTTCGCATCAACAATCCTTGGCCCAATGCCGCCAATGGCTAGAAAAAAACTTCGCTAATGTCAAACTAACAGCCGTTAGCAGTAACGCGGAAGCGGCAAGGTTAGCCTCCCTGACGCCAAATTCTGCCGCTATCGCAGGCCGTCCTGCTGCTGAGCTTTATCACCTCGAGGTTTTAGAAAAAAATATCGAGGATGAATCGAACAACACCACCCGGTTTATTATTATCGGAAAGCAGGTTTCCACTTCAACTGGAAATGACAAGACTTCCCTGGTTGTTTCAACAGGCAACCAGCCCGGTGCGTTGCATAAAATCCTGGAGCCGTTTGCCAAGATGGGGATCGGTTTATTGCATATAGAATCCCGTCCTTCGCGGCAAGGTTTGTGGGAATATGTTTTTTTTATCGACATTGAAGGACATAGTGAAGACGAAAAAGTCGCCGAAGCGTTAGAATTCTTGCGGGATCATGTCAGTATGCTTAAGTTGCTGGGTTCATATCCACGGGCCGTTCTTTAATGGCGCACAAATAAAACCATCCAATTTTTACCATTCAAACATTCATGAGCCTTGCAGATAATAGTTATAGCCTTGCGTTGAGTTGTGTCCAAAAGCTTGTCCCTTACGTACCCGGCAAGCCGATAGAAGAACTGGAGCGTGAATTGGGCTTGTCGGAAATTATTAAACTGGCGTCTAATGAAAATCCCTTGGGGCCGGGAAAGAAGGCGCTGGCGGCTATTCAGGCAGCGTTACCGAAGCTGGCGTTATACCCGGACGGCAATGGCTTTAATTTAAAATCGGCACTTGCGAAGAAATATTCGTTGGATCCCAACCAAATTACCCTAGGCAACGGATCAAATGAACTGCTCGAGTTGGTGGCGCGGGCGTTTTTGGAACCGGGTTTGGAGTCGATGTTTTCAGAACACGCGTTTGCTGTGTATCCGATTGTCACGCAAGCTGTCGGCGCAACAGCAATAATCGTTCCGGCATTGAATTACGGCAACGACCTGGAAGCGATGGCGGCTAGGCTGACCGATAAAACCAAGGTTGTTTTTATTGCCAACCCCAACAACCCTACCGGCACCCTAATAAAACAGGCGGAACTGGTGCGTTTTATTACGGCATTACCAAGACACTGCTTATGCGTATTAGACGAGGCCTATTTCGAGTTTGTCGGCGAGCAGGGAAGTATAAATTCTCTGGATTGGCTTAAAACAAATCCGAACCTGATCATTACGCGGACGTTTTCCAAAGCTTACGGGCTTGCGGGATTGAGGATTGGTTACAGTTTTTCGAGTCCTGAAATTGCCGATATGTTAAACCGTGTCCGCCAGCCTTTTAATAACAATTCCCTAGCATTAGCGGCAGCAGAAGCGGCTTTGGCCGACGATGATTATTTGCAGCAAACCGTGGCAGTTAATAACCTGGGCATGTCAGATTTAACCGAAGGATTCAAAAATTTGGGGCTGGAATGGATTCCTTCAGCCGGGAACTTTGTTTCTGTCGATTTAAAGCGGCCTGCACAGGCTGTTTATGAGGCTTTGCTACGAAAAGGGGTTATCGTCAGGCCGATTGCCAATTACGGACTACCTAATCACCTACGCATCAGTATCGGCACGCAAACGGAAAATAGTTTTTTTCTCAAAGCGTTGGCAGAAACGCTAGGTAATGTTTAAGCAAATTTGCATTATCGGCCCAGGGCTGATTGGCGGTTCTATCGCACGGGCGGCAAGACAGCGGGCGTTATGCAACCGCATCATTGGTTATGGTCGCGATGCGGATTTAACTAATTTAGCAAAAGGTAAAGAGCTTAATGTAATCGATGACTATTACGCCGATATTGGTAAGGCGATAGATGGTTGCGATTTAGTATTGATAGCTACGCCGGTTGGAGCCATCAAATCGATATTGGCTTTACTCAAGCCGTTTTGGAACAAAGATGTTATTTACACCGACGTTGGCAGCACAAAAACGAATGTAATCAATGCGGCAAAAGAGATTTTCGGTTATTTGCCCGATAATTTCATACCGGCTCACCCCATTGCCGGAGCTGAACAAAGCGGCGTGGAAGCATCTGTCGATGATTTGTTTGAAAACAAGCGCTTAATAATCACGCCCGAAGAAAATACAAACCGGGAGCTGCTCCAAAAAATATCCCGCTTTTGGGAGCAATTAGGTTCGCAGGTTACTGCAATGTCGCCCAAGCATCATGACAGCGTATTTGCAGCGACCAGCCATCTGCCGCATGTTTTAGCATTTGCCTTAGTCAACATGCTGGGGCGTAAAGACGAAAAATCGGAAATCTTTAAATATGCCGCCAGCGGCTTCAGGGATTTTACGCGCATCGCTTCGAGCGATCCGGTAATGTGGTTGGATATTTGTCTGGAAAATAGGGCTGAAATCATTCCCTTAATCGAAGAGTTGCAAGGCGAATTAGAAAATATCCGGCAATTGCTCTTATCCGATAACAAACCACAGCTTTTAGATACTTTTACTTATGCCCGCCAGTCGCGGCAACGCTTTCTTGATCTTTCTGAAAATTAATCATGACAACAACAATCACATTTAAAGTTCAACCCGGTGGCCAATTAAAAGGTGAGGCACGCGTACCGGGCGATAAATCCATGTCACATCGTTCGATTATGCTGGGTTCGATAGCTGAAGGGGTAACGCATGTAACAGGTTTTTTAGAAGCGGAAGAT
>JBGAWU010000399.1:0-2755 GCA_044227425.1 Methyloglobulus sp. | reverse complement strand
GGTACTTTTCCATGCTTCAAAATTCTGCTTGTAATAAGACTCTGTTTCTTTGGCGATGACAGCCTGGATGGCTGCTTTTTCCTTTTCAAAATCAACTGCATGTGTCGCAGGTTGTTGTTGGGTGCAGTTGATAACTAAAATACAAATGCCAAGTAAGGGCATGATTGTTTTTATTGGAATAAGATGTCTGGTCATACAAAGGAATTTTAAGTGGATAGATGAACTATTATGGTTTATGCCATACTTGCTTTAATATGTTATTTTACCCTAACGGAGAGATCTCCTGTACCACTAATTAAATTTATAAATGTTTTATCACATCAAACATGGGCATAGGCGGCCATGCAGTATTAGCAGATTCTGTTTGTTGTCATAATTTAGAACATGTTTGGATTTTCATGCTGAGGCGAAAATGGAAAAATTTAATTTCAGACAAGGCAAATTTTGCAGGCGTATGCGGGCAATCCGCCGAAAAATTTAACGCAGTATGAAATTAAATTTTCTATTTGCAGCCCAGCGATGAAATTCCAAACATGTTCTTAAGTTGTTCGATTCTCAAAACAGGATCAAATCTGTGAAAATCATATGGAAATGTGGGCAAACTGGAATCAGGTTGTCGATAGGGTCAGCTTCGTTCTTCGTTTGTATCGCTGCAAACGGCAGTGTCGCGTCAGGATTGGGCCTCAAACCCGTCCCGTATTGCTGCTTCAAGTATATCCATGTTTATATCTTTTAGCGTTTTGAACTTAATACAATACCCGGTGACGCTTGCCTTGCCCAGGTCTTTCCCATACGTTTTAGCTAAATATGCCTTATCCTTGATGCCAAGGATATAGACCGAGATTCCGGTTTTGTTGGCACTTAAACCAATTTGATAAAACTCCCTGGTTGTTCCATCAGCATATTTTATGGTGTAAAATCCATATCCTATATTAGGGTTGGCAATCGTTTTGCCCTCGCTGTTTTTACCATCGGTGAACCATAATTTACAGGCTGGCGACACTTGACGTGCGAGCAGGTGCAACGATTGCAGCTCACTTCGTTTTGGTTCAGGCTGGCTGGCAATATACGCGTCGATTTGTTCTTGTACGTTCATATAAAATATAAAATTTTTGCCTTTTCAAACACCCCTCGGCGTTTAGGTGTAAATGGGAAAAAAACACTGTCGCCATAAGGTTGCCGGTAAGCCTTGCTGGTGGTTCGTTGTTTATTGACGTGTCGGCTCGTAATACAGCACAATTGCACCTGAACAAAAGTTTTTGTCTTTAAGAGTTTAAGAATTGTCCTTTCATTTATCTGTTCAAATAAAGGCAAACCACTTCCTGCAATAACGGGGTGAACCATTAGTTGTAATTCATCAATTAATTTAAGTTTCATTAACTGTATAATTAAACTCCGACTGCCAACAAAAATATCTTTACTCCCACCCTTGCGGGATTGTTTGAGTTCTAAAACTTCTTCTTTTAGGGGTTGAACGGCAAGTCTCGCACTGTCCCATGCTGTGTTTTTCAGCTTATGCGAAAAGACAATTTTTGGAACTTTGTCTATAGCGATCGCAAAGTCGTCCATTGATTTTTCACCCGAAGGATTTTTTATCAGCGTTTGCCAGAATTGCATCAGCTGATAGGTTATCCTTCCATACAGAATTGCACCGGCGTTACGTAACAGGTCAGCGTAATGATAATGTATTTCTGCATCTGGAATTATTACTGTATGGTCGCAAAACCCGTCAAGTGTCATATTGATTGCTGCAATTACTTTTCTCATAATTTGAATCCTGATTGTCTGTTATGTTGACTACTGGCGGTGTGGCGCTCTATATTGATCGATAGCGGTTACACTCACGCATACCGCCGCCTGCGCTGGCTTTGAGTTAGGCGTTGGCGGCGGTTGGCGGGAGTGCGTTGTTCTTGCCTTTTTATTATTCGATTTCGTGTCGGCTGCCCTGAGCTTCCCACTCGATGCCGCGATTGCTTTTCGAAGCCGGGTTTTTTCCTGCCGAACTCGAAGCGGAATCTTTTGGGGCGAATACCCCGTTCGAATCTTATTTATTTTGGGTCAACCTCCACCATCCATTCAATACCGTACTTGTCTCTAAACATTCCAAAATAGGAACCCCAGGGACTGTCTGCCATTGGCATTTCAATATTTCCGCCTTCCGAAAGCCCGTTAAATATTTTGTCGGCTTCTTCACGACTTTTAGCACTAACTGATATTTTACTTCTGTTTTCGTTTTCGCTTACTCGCCCCATACTTTCCGGAATGTCATTAGCCGTCAAAAAGTTATTGCCAATAGGCAAAGCAATGTGCAATATTTTATTCGCATCATTTTCTGCTACCGGATATTCAGGGCTTGATATGTCTTTGAGCCGCACAATTTTTGCGAACTCTCCACCAAAAACCGATTTGTAAAATGTAAATGCTTCTTCGGCATTTCCATTGAAGTTAATGTGAGGATTAATTTGTGCCATAATTTTATGCGTTTAAGTTATTGAATTATTCTCTATTGTTAGTTTCAGCGCCGATAGGCGATACAATGGTGCCTAATTCCCAGTTTTTCACTTGCTTCAAGCCTAAGCTTGGCTCAATTATTTTTTTATCAGCCAAATCGGAGCGAAAATCTTTTGAGGCGGTTGATCTGCTCGGATCTTACTTTCTTTAAATTTTCAACTATAACCCAAGCCGGAACCACTATCCTTATAATTTCTATATTTTTTTATTTTTCAATTTGCAAGAACTATTGCTTACCCGAAAA
>JBGAWU010000398.1:0-2763 GCA_044227425.1 Methyloglobulus sp. | reverse complement strand
ATCCAACCGGATGAGGTTGATCAGGCATTCTTTAGCCAATGTTTCAGGGATGTCCAGATCACAGGTGTCGGTCAGCAAAAAGAGCGGGCAGGCATAACTTTTCATTTGGTCTGAGTAGATGTAATTGCTCATCCGCCAGATGTCGATGACATCAAAAAAATACTCGGAAACGATGAAGTCAAACCGGTCATTTCTTAACAGGCCGGCAAGGTTTTCGATATTGTCGAGTTGCACGATGTGGTGCTGCCCTGAGCGAACAAAGGCCTGATAATTAATGCTGTTTAAAAGCTGGTTAGACGTGGCGATGACCAGGATATTCATAGCAGTTAAGTTTAGATGGCCCCAAAAGCCATAAGTAATCGGCAAAATATTTTAAACTTTACCACGAGCTGCCAAAGTAAATACGCCATCCCAAACCAAAATGCCAATGTTAAAATAACCCAAATGATGCCTCATTGAGAAAACCCGAAAATCTTGCCAGTGAGTGAAGTATAAAGAAAGTGTTTGGAATACTCATAAAAACTGACGGTTAGAAAACAAGTTAAGCCATGCAAAGTTTAATGTTGCAAGTCACACAGAATGCACAATGTCACTAAACTACATAAATATTTTTGGCTAAAAAGACCACTTAATTTGCCCAAGCACTGACCTATCCAGCACAGGAATGTCATTAGGCAAAAGTGGGGCATTTCCGCTTGGGTCCCTGGCGTTCGCCCCGAGCAGGTTGTTGGCACGTATTGTCATTTCAACGGGTTCGGCTATTTTGGTAGACAATGTGACCCCAAGGTCAAAGTAGTCACCCAGGTTTTTTCGGGGATCGTTTATGCCTCTGCGTCTTTCCCCTATCCAGTTTAATTGGGCGCCTATTGTCCACCCTTTTGCAAATTCCCAGTTTACGAGCCCTTTCGCCATGTGTTCCGGCAACAGCCCAGTGTTTGCGGTGCTGGTGATACCGTGGTAACTGTAATTGAATGTCATACTAATGGCATTTGTCGCACGGTAACTGGCTTCGGCCTCAAAACCAACGCCATTAATCTTAGGATTATTCCTAAAATTGATAAAATTCAGCTCTATACCAGATGAAATAAAATTATCCAGTTCAAACCAATAGGCGTTTGTTGAGGTTTTAAGCGCCGGCGACCATTCCTTTTCGACCTGAAATTCGACCGTGTTAGTGGTTTCAGGCTTTAAGGGAGGGTTTCTCCGAATAGTTATCCCGGATAACTCCAAAAATGACGGCGGCCTAAAAGCACGGCCATAAATCAGTTTGGCATTCAGATGCGGGGTGACATTCCAAACCAACGATACCCTTGGGCTAAAACCGTCTGCCACATCCGAGTAGTAATCATAGCGGAAGCCGGTCGTCAGGTACCAATCCGGGGCAAAATTCCAATTATCCTGAATGAGGGCATAGTAATTGAACCGATGGGATTCCTTGGTCAGGATATGGTCTTTATCCAAACTGGCTATTTCTGACAACGGTATTTGCTGCAAAATAGTGGGTGTGGATATGAAATTTACTTTATTGGAATCAGGTATTGCCCAAAAGTAATTGAGACCTGTTCCTATTGTCAGATCATGGTCATCGAAGCCTGAATAATTGAATTGTTCCGCAATACCTGTGTTTGCAGGAAAGCCTTTGGTGACATTTCGCATGCCCCTGGGCAAAATCCCACCAAATGCGCCAGGTGGCAAGAAATATACATCGGTATTGAGGGATTCCCCATAAAAGTAATACTTGGAGTTTAGCTTAAGCTTGTCTGTAATATCATTTACGGCAGTCAGGTCCAGCGTATAGACATTGTTTTGGACACGACCGAGGTTATCCAGCGCATAAACGGCCCCGACGCCATTGCCTACATCACCGTACCGCTGGAACCCCGCCCTGATCCTGTACTTATCTTTATAACCTACATCCAGCCTGGCATCGATATCCTCCCGTGCGTTGTTGGCCTTGCCAGGGGCAAAAGACGATGAGGCCAGAAAATCTTGGTCGAAAAAAGTTGCCGCGTCCCGCTCGATTTGCGCCTGAATGCCATTAGTCGAACCGCCTTGCAGGGATATGGAATAGTCCCAGTCGCCGCTCCTGTTGCCATACTGCGCCCAACCTTCGTAAGTGTCATCACTGCCAAAAAATCCGCCCAAATCGCCACCTTGAAGGTTGCTGCCATTTTTTAAGATGATGTTGATGACCCCGCTAGTAGCGTCGGCACCGTAAAGCATCGACCCAGGGCCTCGAATGACCTCAATGTAGCATATCCCACAAATAAGTTTTCCCACCGGTGTTGGGGTTTCGGATCGGTGTGCCATTGATCATGAGCAAGACCTGTTGGTTGCCTTCCGAAAACACACCACGAAAACTTATCGATCTAAGGCCGGCCCGTGTGGTGGACACATGGACGCCGGGTAAATATTCCAGCACGTCGTACACCCGTCTAACGCCTAACCTGTCTATATCCTCACTGGTTATCACGGAAGTGACACTGGGGCTTTGGTTCTCGGGCACCGGGTGGCCTGCGGAGATGGTGAGGTACCTCTTAGACGTGCCATAAGAATAATTAAAATCATCCTTATCGTCGTTAGAGGCGGCACAATTGGTCGCAAACAAATATAGAAAGACGGCAATAACTGAAGGCTTAGCAGCCGTGATTGAAGGGTTCGGGTGCGGGGCGGCTAGCGTTCAATGCTCGCTAGGCAGCGGCGTGGCGCCACTGTTTCCCTCCAACTGCGCAGGCCCGCACTCTGAGCGTTTATTGAAACTGG
>JBGAWU010000397.1:0-2771 GCA_044227425.1 Methyloglobulus sp. | reverse complement strand
AAAATACCGGCTGTAATGCAGGATCAAAAACAGGATTCACCTCTGTCGGTTTCATCTTAGTTGGGCGGTTTAGTGATTAAATAGTCATTGACGACCAACACATCCAGCCCGGTTGTCATAAACACCGTTAATGCATCATCCAGGCTATGTACCAAAGGTTTTCCCATCACGTTGAAACTGGTGTTCAACAAAACCGGCACTTGAGTTAGGCGGTAAAACTGCTCGATTAATTCGTAAAAACGGGGATTCCATTCTTTTTTGACCGTTTGCAGCCGCCCGGTTCCGTCCACATGGCAAACAGCCGCAATTTTTTCTTGTTTTGCTTGCCTGATTTTCAACGTTTTATCCATATATGGCGATTCTTGATAGTCCTCGAAATACTCGTCGGCGAATTCGTGCAGTACCGAAGGGGCGAATGGCCGGAACATCTCCCGGAATTTGACGGTTTCATTGATTTTGTCCTGCATTTCCCGCGTCCTCGGATCGGCCAGGATAGATCGGTTTCCTAAAGCTCTCGGCCCATACTCCGCCCTGCCCTGAATCCAGCCGACCAGTTTCCCTTCAGCCAGCAATCGGGCGGTTTCCTGACAGATGGTTTCCGGCAAATGTCGGATAGTAAATGATCGATTGAACTGCAACAAGCGATCGATTGCTTCGCTTTCTACGAGCGAACCCGTATAAGGCAATAACTGTTTCGTCGGCCGATTTTGTTGGTAGCAATCATCATGGAATGCCAGCCAAGCCGTGCCTAATGCGCAGCCGTCATCGGCGGGTGCTGGCGGGATATAAACGTGCCTGAACCCGGTACGCTGGATAATCTGACCGTTGAAAGCAGAATTCAACGCACAGCCGCCCGCTATCGTTAGGTTATCGCATTGGGTTTGTTCGTGGAGACGGTTCAACAACCGGCTGAGCAAATCGGCAAAAAAAGCTTGTCCGGTAAAGGCCAGATCGGCCATTTCCATCGTGGAACCGGTCGATTTCATTTTAAAACCGTCGAGTTCAGCCAATTTTTCAAAAAAACCAGCGCCGGGATGTTTACTGTCCAATCCTTCAACTGTAATGACGGAATTCAGCAACTCGTAAAGTTTTAGGTTCAATTTCCCGTACGAAGCCAAACCCATGACTTTCCACTCCTCGCCTTTAAGCCAGTCGAAACCGCAAAGCTCGGTGATTTTCATGTAATACAGGCCTATACTAGCTTTACCCAGGCCTTTAGCTTCGTGTAGCGGTTCCAGTTTGCGGTTCCGGTAGCGGTAAAACGCCAATGCCCCATGTTCACCGTAGGAATCGACAACGGCGCAGGCGGCTTCGGCGAACGGACTGCCATAACAGGCGATGGCGGCGTGAGTGAGGTGATGGTCGTAATCTTTGAATGTAATAGGACAGTCGGGGTGATATTCGCGGATTATCCTAACCAAATTGAGGCCGGCGCGTTCAATGCTGCTGCGTTGGCACGCCATCATGTGATGCAACTGGTAATTCGGTAGCGGCGAAAGCAGCTTTTTGATGCCGGTTTTCAGCAAGCCCGGCGCAGTCAAAACACCTAACTGTTTGACGATATTCTCATAAAGCGGCCGATTTTTCCGCCAGTTGGTGGCAATAACGAATTTTGTAGGATGTGGGCAATAACGTTTCAACAACTCAGGTAGACGAAACAACTGGTCGGGCTCACAATTGAGCGCACGTTTGTTTTGCAAATAACGCTCTGTCGCTTCGGCAAATAGTACTTCTCCCTCTTCATCGACAATCGCCAATGCCGAATCGTGATAAGTGACCGATAAGCCAATGTAGTAAGTTGACATTCGTTACCTGGTGCCTATGTGTAGATTATTTTTGTGCAGTAGTATAGGTTCTTTTATTGCAATCAAGCATATTAAATCGCACTGTGTCAAAATGTTTGGCAGTTCCTTTTTCAAATTGTCAAATCCGTTTACCACGGACATGAAATTTTCAATCTATCGCTGAAAAAATAGGTAAACCTTTCAACTATTGTTAACAGTTTCTTTTGCAAAAACTCGCAGTTGCCTTATAGCAAAAAATGATTTACACCTTTATTATTAATAGCTTTCTTGTTGCATGTGCAATATTGATCCATTATGAGGCGCTCAACTTTTTATCAATACTGATACCGAAGCTTAAATTCAAACCCCGGTTACGGGTTTTATTCGGATTATTCGGTGCACTATTTGCTCACGTAGCAGAAATCTGGATGTTCGCTTTTGGCTATTATTTCAAAATACGTTCAGGTCAATTCGGCACTTTAAAGGGCGAATTTAATAACAGTCTGATGGATTGCAGCTATTTTTCCTTTACCAATTACACGTCCTTGGGATTCGGCGATATCCATCCTACCGGCGATATCCGTTTTCTCGCAGGTTTGGAAGCATTGACTGGCCTGGTCTTAATCGGCTGGACTTCATCCTTCATGTTCATTGAAATGCAGAAACTCTGGAAGGATAAGTAGCTTAAAATCCACATTACTTATTCGAAATAACAGCCAACTTTTAGAATTACTGCCGTGCTGAGGTATAATTTTGTATTACCCGAACACATAAATTATCACGGCAGAACATGAGCATTACACTTTCTAATAGAGTCAAATCAGTAAAACCTTCCCCTACCTTGGCTATCACCGCAAGGGCCGCAGCCATGCGCGCAGCAGGTAAGGACATTATCGGCCTGGGCGCCGGCGAACCCGACATGGACACGCCAGACCACATCAAAGCCGCTGCCGTTAAGGCATTGGACAGCGGTTTTACCAAATATAC
>JBGAWU010000396.1:0-2774 GCA_044227425.1 Methyloglobulus sp. | reverse complement strand
TTTTTTAAAGCAATCTGATTTTGCTGCCCATGAAGTCCGCGTCTGCATCAACCAAGGCAGGGTTTTGGACGATGCGAGACGGCCCAAAGATTATAGCGACCAGCAATATCTCCGGTCGGAAGAGGAGATGGCAGCGCTGTTTGCCGATATTCCAGAGGCGATAGAAAATACGGTGGAAATTGCCAAGCGCTGTAATTTGCTATTGGAACTTGGGGATAACTACTTGCCCGATTTTCCTGTACCGCCCGGGATGACTTTATCCCAATTGATGACGGAAGCCGCTTGTGCGGGCCTAGAAGAGCGTTTACAGCAGCATCCGCCTGTCGGTCAAGGCCCATTCGAGGAAAAACGCAAGGTTTACGATCAACGTTTGGCAGATGAGCTCCAGATGATTACCCAAATGGGTTTTCCCGGTTATTTTATGATTGTGGCGGACTTCATCCAGTGGGCAAAAAACAACGGTATTCCAGTGGGGCCGGGACGCGGTTCGGGGGCAGGGTCGTTAGTCGCCTATGCCTTAAAAATTACCGATCTCGACCCGATAGAGTTCGATCTTTTGTTCGAACGGTTTTTAAATCCGGAACGTATTTCCATGCCCGACTTCGATATCGATTTCTGTATGGACCGTCGGGATGAGGTCATCGATTATGTAGCTAGGCATTACGGGCGCGACCACGTCGCCCAAATCATCACCTACGGTTCGATGGCGGCAAAGGCCGTCATCCGCGATGTCGGGCGGGTGCAAGGATTTCCTTACGGTTTTGTGGATGGGCTTGCCAAACTTATTCCGTTTGAGATCGGCATAACGCTTGAAAAAGCACTGGAAAGCAGTGCCGAGCTTAAGCAGCAGTATGAAACCGATGAAGAAGTCAGAAACTTGGTCGATATGGCGCGAGCATTGGAAGGCATATCCAGAAATGCCGGAAAACATGCCGGCGGTGTCGTGATCTCCCCAACAAAGTTGACCGACTTTACCCCTTTGTACTGCGAGCAAGGCGGCGGTAATCTCGTTACCCAGTTCGACAAGGACGACGTTGAAGCCGTAGGTCTGGTCAAGTTCGATTTTTTGGGTTTGCGTACGCTGACAATCATCGATTGGGCGTTACAAACCATCAATGTCAAGCAGCAGCAGTCAGGTTTGCCGGAAGTCGATATTAGCAGCATAGCAAGGGATGATGCACCAACCTATGAGCTTTTGAAAAAAGGCCAGACGACAGCGGTATTCCAGTTGGAATCTCGCGGCATGAAGGAGTTGATTAAAAAACTTAAGCCGGATTGTTTTGACGACATTATCGCATTGGTGGCGTTATTCCGGCCCGGCCCTTTGGAATCGGGGATGGTGGATGACTATATTGGGGTTAAGCATGGTGCTAAGGCTGAATATGCACATCCGTTATTGGAACCCATCCTGAAGCCGACGAACGGCGTTATCCTGTATCAGGAACAGGTGATGCAAATCGCACGCGAATTGGCGCTTTATACCCTCGGCGGCGCGGACATGCTGCGCCGGGCAATGGGCAAGAAAAAGCCGGAAGAGATGGCAAAGCAGCGGGAGATATTTACCAAGGGTGCTGTCGCTAATCAAGTCGATGAAAAAATCGCCACTTACGTGTTCGATTTGATGGAGAAATTCGCGGGTTACGGTTTCAATAAATCGCATTCGGCTGCTTACGCACTGGTCGCCTATCAAACTGCTTGGCTTAAAACCCATTATCCGGCGGCATTCATGTCAGCGGTACTGTCCTCCGACATGGATAATACCGATAAGGTCGTCACCCTTATTGAAGAATGCCGTCAGATGAAATTGATAATTTGTCCGCCAAACATCAATGTCTCCAATTACCGGTTTACGGTGAATGAAAAAGGGCAAATTGTTTACGGATTGGGCGCTATTAAAGGCGTCGGCGAATCGGCGTTAGAAGAAATACTGAAAGAGCGTTCGGACCAAGGAAGTTATCTCGGACTTTACGATTTATGTAAACGGGTTGATTTGAGAAAAGTTAACCGGCGTGTACTGGAGGCTTTGTCTAGGGCCGGGGCGTTCGATGTGTTCGACCAGAACCGTGCGGCGCATCTTGCTGAACTACCGACAATTGTACGGGTGGCGGAACAACACGGCAAAATGGCGGAGGCTGGGCAGGACGATTTGTTCGGTTTGGGCGGCGGGGCTAAGGAGACCGAAAAAGAACCGGAGGTTTATACGACGGATGCTGAACCTTGGAGCGACCAGGAACGGTTAGCTGCTGAAAAATTAACGTTAGGGCTTTATTTGACCGGGCATCCTATTGACCAATACGAAACGGAGATCAGGCAATTTACCAGAGGCAGCATTGCCGATTTATTGGCCGAAGTCGAGCGTTCGAAAGGGAAGATGGAAGCGCGTGTGGCCGGGTTGGTGGTGGACGTCCGTACCCGGCAAACCAAACAAGGTAAAACGATGGGGTTCGCTACGATAGATGACCGTACAGGCCGTCTTGAGATCGCCGCCTTCGGCGATAAATACGAGACCTATCGAAGTATTTTTACAAAGGATACCTTGTTAGTCGCCGAGGGAAATCTATCGGTCGATGACTATACCAATAGTCTCAGGCTTTCGGTCGATACCCTTTACGATATGGGCCAGGCACGAGAACAGTTTGCGAAAACGTTACAAATGCGCTGGTATGTCAATGGACATGCGCCAGAACCAAAACCATTCATGACGGAATTGCAAAATACGTTGCAAGCCTTTAAAGGCGGCGCCTGTCCAATTATCATCGATTATAGCTCTCAAG
>JBGAWU010000395.1:0-2780 GCA_044227425.1 Methyloglobulus sp. | reverse complement strand
CTCAAGAAGCAAGCGGAAACGGCGAAACGAAATTGCACCTGACGCGGGAAGGAGGGCATTCGCACCGCCGTGTCGTCCACGCCGCCGATGCAACCGGAAAAGCGGTTTCCATGTCGTTGATCGACCGTGCGAAGGAACATCCAAACATCAGCCTGTGTGAATTCCATAATGTCGTCGAACTGATTACTGCCAAAGAAAGCGCAAATGTATCAAAACGGGTCGTCGGCGCGTATGTTCTGGACTCTAAACACCAATTGGTCAAAACCATGACAGCGCGTGTTGTCATCCTGGCGACTGGCGGCGCTAACAAAGTCTATTTGTACAGCACGAACCCACAAAGTTCGACGGGGGACGGTATCGCGTTAGCTTGGCGCGCCGGTTGTCGCGTCAGCAATATGGAGTTTATGCAGTTCCATCCGACCTGCCTTTACCATCCGAACGCTGGTTCTTTCCTCATCAGCGAAGCGGTCCGTGGTGAAGGCGGCAAACTTATTTTGCCCGACGGGTCGCCTTTCATGCACCGGTTTGATGAGCGCGGAGAACTTGCACCGCGGGATATTGTCGCCCGCGCCATTGACCATGAAATTAAAAAACGGGGTATCGATTGCGTTTACTTGGACATCAGCCACAAACCCCAAGAATTTATCCTGAGCCATTTTCCTACGATTTACCAACATTGCCTTAAGTTTGATATCGACATCACCAAGCAACCGATTCCTGTCGTTCCCGCCGCACATTACACCTGCGGCGGAGTGTTAACGGACAGTTTTGCCCGTACCGATATTGCCAACCTCTATGCGATTGGTGAAGTCGCCAGCACAGGCTTACACGGCGCCAACCGCATGGCAAGCAACTCTTTGCTCGAATGCTTGGTATTTGCAGACCGTGCCAGTGAAGCAATATTAAAGAGTTTAACTGAAATTCCAATTCCACCCAATGTCAGGGACTGGGATGAATCTAAAGTCAGCGACTCGGACGAAGAAGTGGTCGTGTCGCACAATTGGAGCGAGTTACGGCATTTTATGTGGGATTATGTTGGCATCGTTAGGACTGACAAACGGTTGCACCGGGCGATGAGCCGCGTCGACCTGCTAAAACGGGAAATCGCCGAGTATTACGGAAATTTCCGGGTTACGAGCGACTTGCTGGAGTTGCGCAATCTCGTCATCGTTGCCGAATTGATCATCCGCTGCGCCCAATTAAGGAAAGAAAGCCGTGGCCTTCACTATACCTTGGATTATCCAAATATCGACAACTCGAAACCACCCCAAAACTCGATCCTTATCCCGGATAACTTTAACCCCTAACAGACTGCTGAAAGACGCTTCCGCTAATGCCCCTTTAATAATTCCTCAACTTTGTGGGCTGCCTCTTCGCAATCCGCTACCGAGTTTTCTACATGCCGAAGCAACAGGAATCCGGAGTCTACACCATCGATTTCCTTTGAGGCATATTCATTCAGATAGCTGCATTTTTTCTGCATGAATTGCTCTGCCTGGAGGATAGCATCCTGATGATGATCACCTGGGTTATTTTCTTGTACAATCATGACCTCGCTGGTCATATTGTTCTGGAATCGAAAAGCCGTTTCAACCCGTTTTTCGAACGCTTCCCGCGATTGTCCATCAGGCCCGTAACGCCATAGGGGCAAATGCGAGCATCCTTGTAGGAACAACGTGTGTAGTGCGATCATCATCCATAACCGGCCTTTGTGCTTTACCATCGTCTTAGCATTTTTTAAAATTTAACCCTTATTATGAAGGTCAATCTCTTGATTGCCAATAGGCTATCAGACCGAACCAAAGGTATCCCGTAACCATTGGACACTATAATTGCACAATAAAACTATTCCATCTTTTAGCATTAAACAATTCTAGGTGTATACTTTGACACTACTTCATACCTATAAGAATCCATACAAAATGAGGTCGAACTGATGGCTGAAAAAAAAGTAAGCAAATACCTCTCTAACCTTGAGAAAACCTTCGCCAAGGATAATCCGGTATTGCTGAAAGCAGCAAAAATTTTCCACGACCTGGATCAAATCGAATATGACTTGGGCTTGATCGAAGAAGAAGAATCAACCGCAAGCAAATATTCCTGGTGGCCGGTCGTCAGTCTTGTCGGCGGTAATTCCACCGCAAAATCGAGGTTTATTAACAGCTACCTGGGTACCGACCAGCATTTTTCAGGCATTCAGGCTTCCGTCCACAAATTCACGGTTTTATTGCATAACAACCAATCGAATCCGGCAACCCTGCCTGGCACCGCACTCGATGTAGACCACCGTTACCCGTTCTATCAAGTCAGCCAAAAAATAGAACGGTTACAGCCGGGAGAAGGCCGCCGTATCAATTCGTACCTAGAATTAAAAACCGTCCATAGTGACCGTTTGAAAGCCAAATTGTTTATTGATGCGCCCAATGTCGGCGCAACATCCGCAACACCGGTCTTATCGATGCTTACGTCCCACATCATCGAGAACTCTGATTTGGTGCTGGTGTTTTCCGACGTATTCGAAACCACAAATTCGCTGACGTCCGAAATTATCGAGCAAATTTCCATCCATCAAGACACGAACAAATTTATCTACTTGATTGACGCTCCGGCTGCAACTTTTTATCCGACTAAAAGCAGCGAGATCATTTCCTCCTGGCAACGCCGATTAGCCGATATTGGTTTAAATACAGGCCAGTTCATCTTATTGCCCAATCAGGAACATAGCGGGAACACGCAAGCACCGCAGCAATTTAATGAAATCGACCAACGTCTTGCGAATG
>JBGAWU010000394.1:0-2785 GCA_044227425.1 Methyloglobulus sp. | reverse complement strand
TCTACAACTACGCCACCCTAGCATTTCGCATTTGTATTCATTAAGGGCATCAAGGATTAACTTTGTACCTTATCAATTCCGTCCGGTAATAAAACTAATCCAGTCTGACCGCCCTCGATTGCTGATTGCTGATGAAGTCGGCGTAGGCAAAACCATTGAAGCCGGGCTGGTACTAAAAGAACTCCAAGCCAGGAGCGAGATTAAATCAGTTTTAATCATTTGCCCCAAAGCACTGATCGCCGAACGGAAATGGCTCAATGAAATGAAACGTTTTGACGAACGATTTGATCAGTTGGACAGTAAGTCTTTACAGTATTGTATTGAAGAGACCCGATTGGACGGCATTTGGCCACAAAAATATGGCAGATCAATCGTGCCTTATTCGCTTTTTAGCGAAGAGTTGTTAATGGACAAGCATCAAGGTCGCAAGAAACAAATTGGTCTTCTCGATCTTGATCCACCTCCAGCATTCGATCTTGTCATCGTCGATGAAGCCCACGCAATACGTAATACCGACACCTGGGCACATCGAGTTGTCAGCTATTTTTGTGAAAACGCTGAAGCTGTATTATTGCTCTCGGCCACACCGATTCAATTGGGCAGCAAGGACTTGTATACCTTATTACATTTGCTAAGACCAGATGTTATATCCAGTTGTCAAGCATTTGAGCAAATGGCAGAGCCTAATCCATTTATAAATATCGCGATTGAATCGGCACGCGGGGCAAAAAATGATTGGAAACAACTTACAAAAAATGCGCTAGATGAGGTTTGTGTTACCAAGGCCGTATTAATCTGATTTCATTCGTTATACAAATCTCCTTCGCAACCACCCCAATCAAGGGGATAAACGCCTTGCTCCATCCAACGATGAAAAGTTGAGTACGGCCAGTCTTTCACTTGCTTTACCCAACCATGCTTGACCGGGTTATAGTGGACATAGTCCAGGTGCGCCCGGTAATCGGCTTCGTCCCGGATCAGGTGTTCCCAGTATCGTCTCTGCCAGATGCCGCGCTCCCGGCGGCTTACCCTGACATCTGACCGCCGTTCGGTCTTGGGTAAGGCTTTGAAACCTCATCTTTATCAGCATCAGACGAGTGGCATAATCGGCATCATCCGGCAGCAGTTCGATGACGCAATGCATGTGTTCCGGCAGCACGACCCAACCATGTATCTTGAACGGGTGCCGTGTCTTGACCACTTTGACCTCTTCCCGCAAAGCCTGAACGTGCCGCACCAATAAGTCATTGCTTTTCCGCTGCAAAAGGTTAACGGTAAAAAAATAGGTGCCGCCTGGATGCCAAACTCGCCGGTAGTCCATATTTTTATCGTTACCCTTTTGCCAAATTTAAATACGGCGCACTGCCCGTTGGTTAGTGCGCCTTACGGCCGTGGTGGCGCGCGTAAGGGCATAATCCGGCAGTTTGTCGACCGCATACTGTGGTTTAATGAACAAGTCCGTATAACGCTGCATCCGCTCGGGGTTCAGTTCGTAGACAAAGTGGGTCTTATCGACAATTGTCTCCATAACCGGCTTGAAACGGTAATAAACCCGATTGACTCCAGGATTTTGGTAAGGCAGATCGGTGACAATTTCGTCGAGCGGTTTGGAGCCTGGCGTTCTAGAACGCACCAAGGTGAAAAACTCGTTGTCGGGCCGCCCTTGAAAATGGATATGCCCAAGGAATAAATGCTCATAAATATAACGGGAAACCAATTGGTTTTTTAGGCGTTTTTTGTTAAAGAAGGCCTCCCATTCCTGGATTTGCCGTTGAACCGCCGGAGCAAGCGGTGGCCTTGGCTCAAACTTAGCGCCTTGCCCCAACCAAGCCGAAATCAAGGCATCCTGTTTCTGGTTAATGGCTGGAAAAGCGTAAGGCATTCCCCAATCAGGGTGGTCTTTCTTAAAATTGTCGAACTCGTCGAGCTTTGGGCACTCCAAATCTCTCGCCAATTCAAAGTTGAACTTGTCGGATAATTTGCCGGAAGTCGCCAAAGGAAATTGACCTTTCAGCTTTAGCATGTTCGCCAGCAGGTTCGCGGTAGCAGGTTGTGTTTGTTGCCGGCTATCGTCATCGAGCACACCAAAAAAGCCTTTCTTCCGCCACTCCCCGGTCGATTTGGCGTCCACGAACAACCGGGTATGCGGTTCAGGCGAGAGACGGTCGCCGTCGTAAACTTTCTTTTTGGTGGCTCCGCGGGCTATGCCCTCGGGTGAACCCAGTTTCAATTGGCAAGGGGCATCGTAGCAAGAATGGCAAACCACGCAGCGGCTTTCCAAAATAGGCTTGATGTCTTCCTGGTAAGAGATCTGCTTGATGCTGGAGGAGGCCGAATTACGGCTTACCGAATTTAAAGTATCTTCAGAAAATGCATAGCCGCCATAAAAACCGAAAGCTAACAAAAGAACGACGTTAATCAGTGAAAATGACAAGAAATTTCGGGCAGGCGTCAACATAAATATCCTTATAATTCGATTGGTTATGTATTAACATTTAGATGTTCTTGACAGTTTGCCAAATTTTCATCGTAGTCGATTTGGCTGGGATATTAGTCCAAACTTTTTCTTTCCTCAATCAGTTTTTAACGGACAATGCGTATGCATCGTCACTGGTCGAGGTTAAGCAGCATTTTTTGTAAAACTTCGAAATCCTTAATTAGTTTTTATCGCGATAAACTTCTGGCGTTAGTAATGTTTGAAAAGCCATATATCAATCGAGTCGATCCCATTGAACTTTGCCTACAAGCTCTGGTGAAAATTCAGGCTCGATCCCTTCAAAAGAGC
>JBGAWU010000393.1:0-2793 GCA_044227425.1 Methyloglobulus sp. | reverse complement strand
GCGCCGTAGTCGACGTCAAAGTTTCAATCCACGCGCCCGCGGGGGGCGCGACTGATAATAAAACAACAGTAATGCAGCGTCTTAAGGTTTCAATCCACGCGCCCGCGGGGGGCGCGACCAAGGCATGACAAAGCTAATGCTTTCATTAATGTTTCAATCCACGCGCCCGCGGGGGGCGCGACTGCGTTTGCATAAACTGTTCAATCCCAAGTGTTTCCGCTACTTCAGGCGCGAACCGTCTTTGCCAACGCAAGGAATATTTTAATGCAATCAGTAACAATTTTATAAATTCTTTTTAATTCAAGCCATTAAACCGATTGCGAAAGCAGCGGGATTTCAATGTCCGCTTGGGGTTCGCGCTACAGCACCAGTGGCCCGTTCAGATCCAACGGTTTCTTTACGCCGATGTGTTCCACCTTACGTTCCCAGTTATTGCCCAAATAATAGAACCGCAAACTGTCTTCTTTTTCGTCCATGATTTTGAGCAAAGCGGCTTTCAACATTGTCCACTGCGCCATATCGACTTCGATTTCGAAGACGGAATATTACACCCGCTGACCGAATACTTGGCATTGCCGGGCGATTTTTCGCAATCGCTTCGGCCCCTGCTCGTCCGTGAATCCGACATCGTAGGTCACGAGTATCATCATTTCATTCTCCCCTTATTTCCACAAAAACGGCATTGCGGTCTTGCCATGCCGCCAACATAGTTTTGCGCGGCTCTTCCTTGAGTGTGACCGAACCATTGGGCCATGTTTCAAAATCCTTAAGCACCAATTGTTTTTTGTTGATGAGCGACAAGACGAAACGGTCAACCATTGGCCTGAGTTCTTCCGCCAAGTCCAAGGCCAACGATGGCCGACCGCTACGGAGCTGATGCAAAAAGCCGCTGGCAGGGTCGAGTCCGGTGGTTTCGAGCGCAGAACGGCAATCGTGCGTTAACAAGGTGTAACAAAACGACAGCAAAGCGTTCACGGGGTCGGTCGGCGGCCTGCGCCGTCTGGCATCGAATTGAAAACCGGGTTGCCGGATGAGATGCTGGAACACGCCAAAATATTCTTGTGCCGCTTCGCCCTCGCGGCCCATTAAGGTGTCGATGGCGACGCAACCGTCCAGGTGCGCCAAACAACGGGTCAAGCGTTTTTCAGCCGTTGTCAATTCTGTATTGATTGCGGCATTACCTGTTTCAGCACCGTAGTCACGCAGATAGCGGCGGATGACGGCCCGCTGGTTGTAGAGTTTGCCGCTGAGTATAGTGCGGGCAATCGCCACGCTTTTGACTATGTCATGACCGGTCAAATGTTGCGTCCTGCGCAAGAGCACATTGCCGCTGACCGGGCCTTCGACCCGCGCCAGAAATTTGCCGAACTGGTTGAGATAGGTAATGGTGACGCCGTTCTCCGCACAATGCGCCATCAGGTAGGGCGAAATACTGACTGGGCCAAAACAGACCAAGCCTTGTAATTTATGGATTGGCACCCTGGCCTTGGTTTCATCGTCCACCTTGAGTACAAGGTTATCGTTGTCTTTATGAACCCATGAATTTTGGGTTTGGATGTAGATGACATTGCGTAGCGGTCGCATGTTTAATTCTCCGCCAGTTGTTGTGCCAACCAAAGTGATGCCGATTTGCCGAAATCTTGCGGATGGCATTGGTCGATTAGCGAGCAATTGCGGCATTTTTTTGCGTTGTAACGAGCGGGCGGGGTAACGCCTGTTGTTAGTATCGAACGGCAGGCGGCGATGGTTTGCCGGGTCAACGCCCGCAGTGCTTCGTCAAAAACCACCGGATGCCGCCGCCGCACTTCGCCATAAAACAAGGCGCCTTCCGGGACAATCACGCCTTCCATATCTTCCAGGCAAAGCGCCTGGGCACAAAGTTGCACCTCGTCAGCACGGTGTTCCTTGGGTTTACCGCGCTTGTATTCTATGGGATAAGGGATTTCGCCGCCGTCCGGTTGCTTATGGTATTCCACCACGTCGGCCACGCCTTCGATGCCCAGCCAGGAATGAGAAACCCGCAGCGACCATACCATGCGGACAGCGCCGCGCGTTTGCTTGTCGGCCTGGTTGACGCGCTGGTGCAATACCTGCCCTTCCGCCGTAAACTGGTTTTCTATCCAGACATCTTCCAGCTCGATTAATGCAAACTGGCGAGGGCAGTAGAGGTAGTGCTGCAGGCTTGATAAGTATATAGGCTCAAGTGGTTGCATCATTGCCATTAAACCAGTAAAAATTACGTCGTTTCAATATGACAACTTAACGGCTTGCCCCTATCATCCTTCAATAAATTCAGAACGAAGGGTGCAAATTTTGACTTCATAGCAATCAGTTTTTGCATGGTTAGCATTAAAAGCCATCAATTTCTTCAGGGCTTAGACCGTCTAACCGTTTTAATTGATAGCTACCATCGGCATTGACAGTTAAAGACCCGTGTACATTGGCAGATGAATATTGCCCTGATTTCGAGTTGTGCTGCCACCAGATCACTTTCTTGACCGCCATCGAACCTTCCGGCCTTGCCGATGAAGCATCGCCTTCAAATAATTTGGGCAGAATGGCTTTGATGACCTCGGCATCTTCATCACTAAATCCGGTTTTGTCCGCCAGTTGCGGGGTGATTGCGCCATAAGTGACATAAACAGCGCTATCGACGCGGTGCTTCATGCCCATCGTATCGGACGCTTTTTTAGTGCCGTCGCCCTCGCCGCTCACGCTCTTGGTGATTTGGATGCTAGTAATGCTGACGGGTTCGACGCTGAAAGCGGATTGGATGGTAACAGGGCCGCGTAT
>JBGAWU010000392.1:0-2799 GCA_044227425.1 Methyloglobulus sp. | reverse complement strand
ATGGGCAGCCCATTACCGTACCCGGAACAGCGATTTATATGACACGGAGCCTGCATGGTTTGCCGCCTGTTTTCTTGCATAATTTCGAGCACAACCACGTCTTACACGAACAAATCATCGTGCTGAGTATTGTCACCAAGGATGAACCCTATGTCGATGAAGCGCACCGGGTAAAAATTAGGTCTTACGACACGACCCATCAGTTTTTCCGTGTGAAGCTGTATTTCGGTTTCAAACAACCGCAAGATGTGCGGCGGGCCTTGGAGTTATGCCTGCAACAAGGACTCAATACCAATCCGAAGAAGGTTTCGTTTTTCATTGGCCGGGAGTTTATCTCCTTTCGCCGCAACAGCCCTATGCCCAAATGGCGGCGCCCCATCGCTAGCTACCTGTTCCATAACTCTTCCAGTGCGATTGAATTCTTCAAAATACCGGTGGACCGGGTGATCGAGATTGGGGTTAGGGTGGAACTGTAAATTCAAGCCTGTGTAAATGACGCAGATCAAATATATTGATGATATTCAAAATTTCGGGAATAATCTTTAAAAAATCATGACCTCGTTTTTTGTTTAAAGGAATTCTATGAAAGGTATTTTAATTGTCATCGCGACATTGTTTTTTCCAATTGTGGCTTTAGCGGATGGCAGTATAAGTAATGCAAATGCGGTAAGTTTTGATTTAAAACATCATTTCGTCGGCTATCTTTCTCTAGTGGTTACGGTTTTGGCTTACGTCGCCGCCATGTCGGAGGACGTGATCGAACTACGAAAGTCAAAACCTATGGTCCTGGGGGCATCCGTAGTCTGGTTTGCGATCTGTATTTATTATGCTTTGAATGGTCAAGCCAAAATAGCGGCAGTGGCATTTGAGAGCAATTTGCTCGCTTACATCGAACTGCTGTTGTTCATCCTGGTTTCCATGACTTATCTAAACGCGATGGAAGAGCGTGGAATTTTCGATGGAATGCGGATCTGGCTATTAAACAAGCAATTCAGTTATCGGCAATTGTTTTGGATTACTGGCTTCTTGGCTTTTTTGCTTTCAACCGTGGTCAGCGGCCTTGCAGTTGGTTTATTAATGGGTGCCGTAGCGATGTCCGTCGGTAAACGCAAGCCCCAATTCATCGGTATCGCCTGCGTGAATATCGTCGTGGCAACCAATGCCGGCGGGTCTTTTAGTCCACTGGGCGGTATTTCAACCCTGTTTGTCTGGCAGCATAAAATTTTACATTTTGCCGAATTCTTTGCATTGGCTGTCCCCTGTTTAGTTAATTTTCTCGTGCCGGCTGTGATCATGAACTTTTTTGTTCCTAAAGAAACGCCTGCCGCTTCGAGCCAAGTTATAAATTTAAGACGGGGTAGCAAACGGATTGTATTCCTATTCGCCGTAACCTTGGGAATTACGGTTTGGGCAAACGTATATCTCGAACTCCCGCCTGCAGCGGGAATGATGGCAGGTTTGGCGTTGCTACAGTTTTTCAGCTTTTATCTGACACAAACGGTTAAAAATCACGAAAGCCAATTTGCCTATGCTTATCAATTTTTTGGTGTTGACGTGCCGCTGGAAAACGAAAAACAAGATTTCGATGTCTTTAAGAACGTAGGCAATGTCGAATGGGACACATTGTTGTTCTTTTATGGCGCAATGATGATCATCGGCGCTTTGAGTTTTCTTGGCTATCTGGATGCCGTTGCGCAATTCTTGTTTGGACAAAACCAACCTACCGATGCAAATATCATTATTGGGTTGTCGTCGGCTTTTATCGATAACGGTACGCTTATGTTTGCCGTACTGAACATGCACCCCGACCTTCCGCATGGTCAATGGTTGTTGCTTACCTTAACGCTCGGCGTGGGCGGTAGTTTATTGGCGATTGGTTCGGCGCCCGGTGTCGGTTTACTCGGCCAGATTAAAGAAGGCTATACCTTCGGCTATCACATGAAATGGATGCCAGCCATTTTACTGGGTTATGCCGCCAGTATTGCGGTGCATTTTTGGATTAACGCCTCTTATTTTTAATTCTTGCTATGGATTCGGCTTTTTAACGTTTGCACCATTACTACCCGCAGGACACAAATACTGAGTTTGTCGAAGCACATACCGCCTTTCGACAGGCTCAATACCCAGGGGTACAAGAGCGAACTGAAGCGTTATATTCCACAGAGTCGAATCTATAGGTTAACGCAGCAATTCAATCCAGTGCATAACAGGAATATCGGACTTTTCTTGTAAATGCAGTAAGCAGCCGATATTCGCCGTAGCAATCAATTCAGGGCGATGTTTTTGGAGGTTGGCAAGCTTCCGGGTACGAAGCTCGTCTGCGATTTCAGGTTGAAGGAGCGAGTAAGCGCCTGCAGAACCACAACAAAAATGCGCTTCATCAACATACGTTAAATCGAAACCCAGTTTTATCAGCAATCGTTCCACAACATCATTCAGCTTTTGCCCATGTTGTAGTGAACAGGGCGACTGGAATGCGATTTTTTTGGGTTCAATACGCAGTAGCGATAAGTCTTCGTTAACCAGAAATTCGGATATATCCTTGCACAGCGAGGAAAAACGCTCCGCTTTCTCGGCATAAACTGCATCGTGCTTTAAAAGGTTTCCGTAATCTTTTAACATAACCCCACAACCGCTAGCCGTCATGAGTATGGCTTCAATGCCGGATTCGATGTGTGTCCAGCAGCTATCGATCAGCAGCCGCATCTTATCCAGGCCGCCGTCTTGATCGCTGAGGTGGTAGTTTAATGCACCGCAACAAGCGGCTTTGGGTTCGCGAATGGAGCTGATGCCTAATTG
>JBGAWU010000391.1:0-2801 GCA_044227425.1 Methyloglobulus sp. | reverse complement strand
GCTTTTTGTGCACCCCGCAGAATATTGCCACCGCCGATAACCAGCCCCACCTGAATACCCATACCACATAATTCAATAATTTCGAGCGCCAAACGTTTAAGGATGTCGGCATCTATGCTGCCGCCTGTGTCGCTCATTAACGCTTCGCCGCTCAATTTAAGTAAAATTCGTTGGCAAATTAACTTTGTCATAGCAATTTAAGTTTCGGTTTGACTGGTTTAACGACTCAATAAGTGGCTCAAATAATGTTGCCCGTTATTTAACTGCCCCTAACTTGCGCCATTACTTCTTCAGCAAAGTTTTCTTCTTTCTTTTCTATGCCTTCGCCAACTTCGAAACGGGTAAATTTAACGACACTGTTGCCTTTACCTGCAACTAACTTACCTACCGTTAACTTATCGTCTTTAATGAAAGGTTGTCCGAGCAAGGTGACTTCTGCAAAAAACTTACTGATACGCCCTACGATCATTTTTTCAATAATATCAGCAGGCTTACCACTTTCAGCAGCTTGTGCCCTGAAAATTTCTTTCTCTTTCTCAATGGTTTCAGCCGATACTTGATCTTCGGAAACACAAATAGGCTTGCTGGCTGCGATGTGCATCGCGACGTCTTTACCCAACTCAGGATTTGCCGCCGACAATTCGACAATTACGCCGATTTTATTGCCATGCAAATAGCAAGCGGTACCGCCGGTTTCGGTTTGAAATTTTTGAAATCGTCTGACCGTAATGTTTTCACCCAGTTTAGCAATCAGATTCCGACGGGTTTCATCTGCTGTCAGTCCGTCCGCTAATTTTAAAGTTAACAAATCGTCGTCGGACGAAATAGTTGAATTTAGTATTGCCGTAGCGACGTTGCCAACAAAACCCACAAAGTCATCGGCTTTTGCCACAAAGTCCGTTTCGCAATTAACGTCAACCATGGCTACGGTTTTACCATCATCGCTTATTTTTACACCGATGATGCCTTCGGCGGCAATACGGCCTGATTTTTTGTCGGCTTTGGCCAATCCGGATTTACGCATA
The DNA here is from genome assembly GCA_044227425.1 of Methyloglobulus sp. Classification (GTDB taxonomy): domain Bacteria; phylum Pseudomonadota; class Gammaproteobacteria; order Methylococcales; family Methylomonadaceae; genus Methyloglobulus. The sequence continues at coordinate 1,776 of JBGAWU010000391.1, read as the reverse complement.
TTTTCAATGGCCAATTCCATATCGCCGTTGGCTTCTACCAAGGCTTTATTGCATTCCATCATGCCGGAACTTGTTCTTTCACGAAGTTCCTTAACCATTGCCGCACTGATTGTCTCGCTCATTTTGCTATCTCTCGTTGTACTTCACTATAAAAACGCCCCCAAAAGGAGGCGTTTTGAATAAAATTAAATTTTAGCCGCTCTATCGTTTTTAACGGCGACCAAGTGTCCTATCGGATCAGTTATTCAGCCACTGCGGACTCTTCAACGAAATCATCTGCTTTAGCGGATAAGCCCAAAGCAGCCGATTTGGCATCCAACACGACAGCCGATATATTTTCGCAATACAGTTTTACTGCCCTGATTGAGTCGTCATTGCCGGGAATAATGTAATCGATATTGTCAGGTGAATTGTTTGAATCGACGATGCCGACAACCGGGATGCCGAGCTTTTTCGCTTCGCCGATGGCGTTTTTCTCATAACCGACATCCAGGACAAAAATGACATCGGGGACGCCTTTCATGTCCTTGATTCCACCCAAGCTGCGTTCCAGTTTTTCCATTTCACGTTCCATGCCCAATGCTTCTTTTTTTCCGAAACGTTGGTATAGCGTACCGTCGGCTTTCATCGCTTCAAGCTCTTTCAGACGGGAAATTGATTTTTTAATTGTTTTGAAGTTCGTTAACATGCCGCCTAACCAACGATGGTTGACATAAGGCATGCCACAACGTTTTGCTTCATCGGCGACTACTTTCCGTGCCGCTTTTTTTGTTCCGACAAAAAGGACGGTACCTTTATTCGCGGACATTTGACCTAAATAGTTCAACGCGTCATTGAACATAGGAAGCGATTTTTCCAAATTAATAATATGGATTTTGTTACGGGAACCAAACAGATAGTTGGCCATTTTAGGGTTCCAGTAACGGGTTTGGTGTCCAAAATGGACTCCCGCTTCAAGCATTTGACGCATAGATACTGCAGACATTCATTTCTCCTGAGATAATATTTTCGAAACCTTTGTTTCGAGTTGGGTTAAGCCTCCGCTTATCCCGCCTAGCAACCGGGCTAAACCTGAAGTTAGCGCACAGCACCCTGCCAGGCGTGACGATAGGCGTGAGTATTTGTTGCGAAAACAACATAGCTTTATACCATATTCAGTTTTTTACAACAAGCCGAACTCTGTTAAACTTTCAGGATTGATTTCAGTCCACTGCCAGTCAAAATTGCTAATTTTAAAAATAATCAATAGCCTATATCAAACATTCCATGAGCATTACCATCAAAACCGAAAGCGAAATCGAGAAAATGCGCGTTGCCGGCCAATTAGCTGCCGAAGTGCTAGAAATGATCGAAACTCATGTTGTCCCCGGCATTACTACGGACGAATTGAATACAATCTGCCACAATTTCATCGTTAATACCCAAGGCGCAATCCCTGCACCTTTGAATTACAAAGGATTTCCAAAATCCATTTGCACATCGGTCAACCAAACGATCTGTCATGGCATTCCCGGCGAAAAAAAACTTAAAAGCGGCGATATTATCAATATCGATATTACGGTCATTAAAAACGGCTATCATGGCGATACCAGTAAAATGTTTTTAGTCGGTGACGTAAACCAGCATGGAAAACGACTGGTGAAAGTCACCCAGGAAGCGATGTACTTAGGCATTAAACAAGTCAAACCTGGAGCCACTTTAGGCGATATCGGACATGCGATCCAAACCTATGCGGAATCGAACCGTTATTCGATAGTCCGTGAGTTTTGTGGGCAT
>JBGAWU010000390.1:0-2813 GCA_044227425.1 Methyloglobulus sp. | reverse complement strand
CCGTGGTGGAATCCGGCTGTGGAAAACCAGGCGGCAGACCGCGCCCACCGCATCGGGCAAGATAAACCGGTTTTCGTCTACAAGCTCATCACTGAAAATACCGTAGAAGAAAAAATGATCGCCATGCAGGAAAGGAAACGCGCCTTGGCGGATAGTATTTACAATGAAGGTTCCAAAGAAGAAGCGTTGCAATTGACGGCTGATGATTTAACAGCCCTATTTGAACCGTTATGATGCTGCAGGTTGCGTGGATAATTCCTGAATGACAATAGGCTCTTATGCAACGCTTATCAATTTCCGATAGCAACTAGGCGATGACTATAGAACTTCCCAGTTGGCCTTATGTTTACGGCCCGCCATCCGCAACGGGTAATTACCGTTCAGTCCCTGAAGATTTTTGCGTTTACGAAATTTTGTCTTTTGAACCATCAGGGGAAGGCGAGCACACGTTTTTACAGATACGAAAAACGGGAGAAAATACCGACTCGATTGTACGGCAACTGGCACGTTTCGCCGGTGTGCGTCAGCGCGATGTCGGCTACGCGGGACTGAAAGACCGTCATGCAGTCACGACGCAATGGTTTAGCGTCTGGTTGCCCGGTAAATCCGATCCGGATTGGGCCGCAATGGAAACGCCTGCTATAAAAATCATACAAACCGTGCGCCATGCCCGAAAATTAAAACGCGGCGTCTTATCGGGCAACCGTTTTTCTATTATGGTCAGGAATTTAGATGGCGACAAAAATAATGTTATCGAACGGTTAACGGCTATAAAAGCCAATGGGGTCGCCAACTATTACGGAGAACAACGGTTCGGCAACCAGGGGCAAAATGTCAACAAAGCATTGCTGATGTTTACGGAAGGAAAAGTAAAGCGCGAATTGCGTAGCCTGTATTTATCCGCCGTCCGATCCTATTTATTTAACCAAATCCTCAGCGTTAGGGTCTCCGCAGGAACCTGGAATAAAGCAATCCTCGGCGATATTTATCTGTTCGACCGTTCCCAGAGCTGTTTTAAGTCGCAGTTGCTGGATGACGAAATCCTGTCGCGTATTGCAGCGAAAGCCATCCATCCTTCCGGAGTGTTGTGGGGTAAAGGCAAGCTAGCTGCGGATGCCGAAGCCTTTGCCGTCGAGCAACAAGTTATTGAAGCCAATGGCGAATTAGCTCAGGGTTTGGTTGCAAACGGCTTGGAGAAATCCCGCCGTCCACTACGAGTGAATGTGGATGATTTGGACTGGGATTTTCCCGATTTAACAACATTGAAATTAACCTTTACCTTGCCAGCAGGAAGTTATGCGACCGCAGTGCTGAGGGAAATCATCCATGATAAGCCCTGGGTATGAAGAAAAAATATACCCAGAATTATACCCAATGCTTTAACTATCCGCTTAACTGCAACCGCATGATTTTTCTATTTTTGAGCAAGAGGATTCGGTTGTTCTGCGCCGATACGGGTAAGGGTGTTAGTGTCAGTATGGTGGAATAATTCTGACTGGCCTTGAATTTGCAATACGGTGTCCTCTTCATAACGCCAAGTGCCGTCCGGATTGAAGCTCACTCGGATGCGGAATTCGACGGTTTTGAATGCCTGCATTAAGAAAGGTGTCATGCAGATGCCGTAGGTATCAAGCCCCTGTGTTGCTACTAATTCAAATGAAGCCGCATCCGCTGTTGCGTTCCCAACCGCCATTGCAGTCATCCCTCGCGGTATGCTCAAGGTCTGGATAATGGTGCCGGTTGCGGGTTCCCATAACCAATAGCCCACTTGATCATGGTAAGTTTTGGTTTGGCCGGGTTTAGTGACGTGTAGATGGTAGCGCAGCCCATAAAGCAGTTGTGGTCCGTTGGTTTGCGGGTCGATGGGTTGCAGTTCCATACGTTCGACAAAGGCTTGTTTTCTGGGGCCATCCGCTTTAGGTTTTACGTCCAAACCTGTGCCTTGCCAGACCCCAGCCATGCCCCGCAAAGGCCCTAGGTTAGCCAAAGTATTAACATCAATATTGCTTGGTTCGGTATAAATGTCTTTTGGGAAGTCGTTCATAGTTGTCGGTTTAACCAGTGTGTGAGCTAGAAAATCCTGAGGTTGTACTAATGAGTATTTCACAAAGGCTTGAGTTATTCAAATTCTTGTGTATCTCAATGGCTGAAGATGTGGAAATGTCCTGCTTTCAAAGATTATCATAGAAGCAAAATATCAGGCGTTCGAATATTGCCTGGGTTTGTAAAGTGTTTCGCGACCGATGCTGTCGCTAAGCGTTTGGGCTGGTTTGGCACGGTTGTTTGTTAAAGTCATGTAAGAATTTAGTTTTTTATAGTATCTTTATAGGTGACGCATACCAGAGGGACGTTAGAGTTAATAATGGTCTAAGTCGGCCGTTTTTACTTGTTTCAGGGATTAAGAAAATTTGAATTTGCATTATCAGCCTTACCAACGTTATTTATGAAGAACCAATTGCAAGAACAATTACTGAAAGCCGGCCTTGTCAACGCCAGCCAGATCAGGACGGCAAAAACTCAAAAAAATAAGCAGGTTAAGCAACAGCAACATAATAAAGCCGCGTCTGCTGATGAAGTTAAAGAGCAAGCCCAACGGGCGAAGTTGGAACAAGCGGCAAAAGACCGCGAATTGAACGAACAACGCAAACAGGAAGAAGAGCGTAAGCAGTTAATCGCGCAGGTGAAACAGCTTATAGAGCAAAACCGCATACCTCAAGATCCGTCGTTGGCAGACCAATTCGACGATAGCCTCGCTTATCATTTTACCGATAACAACAAGGTTAAGGCGATTTATGTAGCGAAACCCGTCAGGG
>JBGAWU010000038.1:276-11321 GCA_044227425.1 Methyloglobulus sp. | reverse complement strand
GATGGAATCGCAACCCAGTTTCTCCAGTTCTTTGCCCAAGGTTACAAAACTTTGCACATCATGCACCGGGCTGGTTGTATAGCAGATCGTGCCTTGGGCATGTTTGCCACTTTCCTTGGTGGCCTCGATGGCTGTCCGCAAATTACGGACATCGTTCAAGGCATCGAAGATACGGAACACATCCATGCCATTTGCCGCCGCTTTATGGATGAAAGCGCATACGACATCGTCGGAATAATGGCGATAACCTAACAGGTTTTGCCCGCGCACCAGCATTTGCAGGCGGGTCTTGGGCAAGACGGCTTTCAGCTTCGCCAACCGCTCCCACGGGTCTTCCTTTAAAAACCGTAAACAGGCATCGAAGGTCGCCCCGCCCCAGCATTCCAGCGACCAATAGCCGATGTCGTCGAGCATCTCGCAGGCGGGCAGCATGTCTTCCGTCCGCAAACGGGTGGCAATCAGGGATTGATGGGCATCGCGGAGGATGACGTCTGTGATTTTGACTTGTTCTTTTACCATATCTTTAATTTCACATAACAACGTTATAACCCCGTATGTGCCGCCATCACCGCCGCAATCACACTGGCGAGCACTTCGGGCCGGGGCTTATTGGAGTAATTAATTAAATCCGGATGTTTTTCGATAAAGCCGGTATTGAATTTCGCCGCACGAAATTCGGGATGTTGCAAGATTTGCAGATAATACGGGATAGTCGTCTTGATTCCGAACAGCCCCATATCCTTCAAAGCACGCTCGCCGCGTTTAATCGTATCCTCCCATGTGCTGGCGCTGACGATCAATTTTGCCAACATGGAATCGTAATAGGGAGGAATATCGTAACCCGTATAAATCGCCGTATCGGTACGGACACCGGGGCCACCCGGCGCATAATATCTTGAGATATGCCCGAAACTCGGCAAGAAACCATTTTTGGGATCTTCCGCGTTGATACGGAACTGGATGGCATAACCGCGACGCGATATTTCTTCTTGTTTGCAGCACAATGGCAATCCGGCGGCAACACGGATTTGCTCCTCGACAATATCGATGCCGGTAATGGTCTCCGTAATGGTGTGCTCGACCTGAACCCGCGTATTCATCTCCATGAAATAAAAGCGGTTATTGTCGTCGAGCAAAAATTCAACCGTCCCGGCATTGGTGTAACCGACCGCTTTCGCGGCGAGCACCGCCAAACCGCCGATATATTGCCGTTGCGCCTCATCCAGTTGCGGCGAAGGCGCGATTTCGATCAGCTTTTGGTTGCGGCGCTGGATGGAACAATCCCGCTCGTACAGATGGATGGTATTGCCGTGATGGTCCGCCAGCACCTGCACTTCGATATGGCGTGGATTGATTACGCATTTTTCAAGGAAAACATCGGCGCTGCCGAAAGCTTTGGTGGCTTCGGAAATAACCCGTTCGTAATTACGCTGCAATTCTTCGCCATTATCGCAACGACGGATACCGCGCCCGCCGCCGCCTGATGTCGCCTTCAACATGATCGGATAACCGATCTTTTCGGCAGCACGTAATGCTTCTTCAACCGTAGCCAGATTCTCCGTACCCGGCGTAACCGGGATACCGGCCTCAATCATGGCTTTGCGGGCTTCGGTCTTGTCGCCCATGCGCTGGATTACGGTCGGGCTGGGACCGATAAAAATCAATCCGCGTTCGTTGCAGGCTTTTGCAAACTGGGCGTTTTCAGACAGAAAACCATAACCCGGATGCACCGCATCACAACCGGTTGCCGCAGCTAAATCGACCAAAGCGTATATATTAAGATAACCGGCTAGCGGTTCGCTCCCGATACAGTAGGATTCGTCCGCTTTTTTGACATGCAACGCATAGCGGTCCGCTTCTGAATAAATGGCTACCGAGCGGATACCCATTTCGGCGCAAGCCCTGATGATTCGGACGGCAATCTCGCCACGGTTAGCAATTAAAATTTTACGTAACATCGGTTTTTTATAGAGTAATAAGCGGCTCTCATTTTAACAGAGTTTTGCAAAGTCATTGTTTCCTGTCGTTGGACAAAGGATTTGCATTCTCGATCTTTTTGACAGGCCATACCGTTTGTCAAATTAGACGTGAAAACAGGATGTCATTTAGATTTCATCCGTAATTCCATACAAAATACGGATGAATTTTTGAGACGGGGATTAATAAGTAAAAAAGTTGATCTAGGCTGCGTTTAAAGGATTGAAGATATCGGAATACCCACAAGCCCGCTTTTCATTTTGCCCTCAAGCGTGGCGCTGGAGATAAATACAAAATCGCAACCTTCGATCAACGTTTTTTAACCTTATTTTTCAGGGTTTATGTTTTTAGTGGTGACAACCCGCGCCATGGATGTGCCCATGCGAAATTTCATCCTTCGTCGCTAACCTGACGTTAACAACTTCGATATCAAAATTTAGCGACTGACCGGCCATCGGATGATTGCCGTCGATGGTAATGTCATCGCCATCGATTTTTGTTACTGTAATTACGCCTGTCCCGGAATTAACCGCCGCATGGAATTGCATACCGACTTCGATTTCATCGATACCGTCAAACATATCCCTCGATACGACTTGAATCATATCTTCGCTGAATTCTCCGTAAGCGTCTGCAGGGGCGATACGGATGTTGAATTTATCGCCTACGTGCCGATTTTGCAGCGCTTTTTCCAGCCCGTTAATGATGTTGCCGTGACCGTGCAAATACACCAAAGGTGCGCCGCCGTCGGTGCTGTCGATTTCTTCGCCCTTGTCGTTGGTTAGTTTGTAGTGGATGGATACCGCAGTATTATTTGCAATTTGCATGTTTGAACCCAAGTCTTGTTAAATAAGGAAATGATACCTTTTTGCCGGTTTTTTGTCTGAATTTTTATTTACTTGCTTGTTTTCAATAAAGATAACCCATGTCCCGCTGGCGGCCACCGCAACCCAAACCCTATATCACCGAATCCGGCTATCGGCGCTTGGAAGAAGAACTACGTGGCCTGTGGACGAAACGAAGCGGCGTCACTTGGGATAATAGATATTGGTGATGTACCAGGCCTTTTTGCCGCCCGGCAGGTTCAGGACTACTTCGTCATCCAATCGTTTGCTCAAACAGGCACGTGCCATAGGGGAGTCGGTCGAAATGTAGTCGCTTCTGCCGTATATTTCATCCGTCCCGACTATCATGAACTTTAAACCGTTGCCCGTTTCGTCTTCCAATTCCACCCAAGCCCCAAAAAACGCCCGGCCTTCTTGGTCAGGATGATAGTCGACAATCTTGCTGCTTTCCAGGGCTTTCCTTAAATAGCGGATCCTCCTATCAATTTCCCGCAATTTACGTTTATTGTACTGGTAGTCCGCATTCTCAGAACGATCCCCAAGGCTGGCCGCCCATGTCACGATTTTGGTTATTTCCGGACGTTCCTTTCGCCAAAGATTGTCCAGTTCTTCCTGCAGCTTTTGATAGCCTTCCCTGGTAATAAATGTTGTCTTCATCTCAGAGGTGTAGTGGTCAACTATTGTCGGACACCAAGATAGGTGGTTGTTATTCTGCCATTTTAAGTTCATAACCCTTAGGCGGCAGATAAACCAGTGTTGAATGTAGTCGTCGACTGCTATATAAAGTCATAAAACCCGGTAAAGCGAGGGCTTGACGGTTGTTAGCAACCACTAGAACTGCCAGGTTATACCGATTGGCGAAAGCTGGGGCAACCCCAGGGGCTACCAGCACTCACCTCCTAACAAATGCCTTTCTCGTCGCCCCCTTTCAGTCGATTAATTTTATCAACTTATCAAAGGGCATTTAAATTAGGCCACTACACAATTAATGAAGGATTCCCTAAACTTATCCCTTGTTTGTATACTCTAAATAATGAAGGTGACGCTTATTTTAATATTTCACTGTTAAACGTAAGGAGTTAAGCCATGAAAATTTTGACACCTACCCAACACGGTTATCTCGATTACGCAACCGTTATTCTGTTTTTAGTTGCACCGTCCCTGCTCGGTTTAACCGGTATGGCGGGTATTTTTGCCTACCTGCTAGCAGGAATTCACCTCATTATGACTTTATTGACCGATTTTCCGCTCGGTGTTTATAAGCTGGTCCCTTTTCCGCTACATGGATGGGTGGAACGCGTGGTCGGCCCGGTATTGATTCTGCTTCCCTTTGTCTTTGGCTTTAATAGCACAGCTACCGCATTTTATGTCGTGGTCGGCATCGTAATCATCCTGGTCGGTTTGTTAACCGATTATCAGCAAATCGAATGACCTCTATGGTTTTCAGGACAGTTTTACAAACTGATTACCGATACCTTCATTTGATTTATCCGGCTGCCTATCTGTGTGCTGCAACTAAATTGCAGCGTTTATTCAATAACCAACTCGGCATTTAAAAGCACACGACAGTAACTTGGCAGCGATTTACCGAAGCGAATCCGCCACACCGTCTCTAAAAGCAAGCTTATTTTTTCGGCTCGAACAACATATGCGCCATTTTCTTGGCTTTGGTTTTGAGGTAGCCGAGATTGTCTTTGTGGGCAACGACTTCAATCGGTATACGTTTAACTACTTTGATACCCAATTGCTTTAACCCATCGATCTTTTTGGGGTTATTGGTAATCAACTGGATGGATTTGACATTCAAGCTTTCCAGCATCAAAGCGGCAACATCGTACTCGCGCTCGTCGGCCAAATGACCGAGATGGATATTTGCATCGACCGTATCTAAGCCTTGATCCTGTAAATTATAGGCTTGCAGCTTTTTCAGCAGGCCGATACCGCGCCCTTCCTGACGCAGATACAGTAATATACCAACAGCCGATTGGTTGATCATTTCCAAGGCCATCTCGAGTTGTTCACCGCAGTCGCAACGTCTTGAGCCTAAAACATCGCCGGTGAAGCATTCGGAATGGATACGTACCGGAACGTTTTCCTTACCGGCGACATTGCCTTTAACCAAAGCGACATGTTCCTTGCCGTCGATATTGTTGCTGTAGTAATGCAGGATGAATTCGCCGTGCCGGGTCGGAATGGGCGTTTGGACTAAATCTTTGAGGTGTGGATTCACTTATACCGATTAATACAATAATTTATTTGCCATTTTACCTAATTTGCCGCCTAAACTTTGCGGTTTTTTACAGTTTAACGACAAAGAGACAAAGTTTCAGGACTGTTATTATCCCGCGGACAGGTTAACTCAGGCTTTATTCTCATTTTCTTGCCACGATCAGTTTGAGTATATCGCTGCTGCTATCGTCAAGACTGACGCTCGAAAAACCGCTGAATTTTACGTTTTTTACGGTATCCCGGTTAATATTTGCACCAAAAATTTTGAGCACAAAAGGATTTAACCGATCCATAACTTTTGCCGCAAGGGGTTTTGCACTGACCACGTGTTCCAGCAACATCAATTTACCACCAGGCTTACAGACGCGATTCAGTTCTTTCAACCCCTTTACCGGCATCGGTACGGAACAGAATACAAACGAACCGATAACCGTATCGAAGCTGTTATCAGCGTAACATAATGATTGGACATCCATCAAAGCCAACTCGACATTAACCTTTTTTCTGGTTTTAGCATTCTCGGCTTGCTGGAGCATTTGCGGACTGAAATCGATTGCCGTCACCCTTGCATTATCGGGGTAATAGTCAAAATTTTTGCCCGTGCCGACACCGACTTCCAATATATGGTAGCCTTCGGCGCCTGCCCATAGTTTTTTTCTCAACGGCCTGAAAAACAAACCTTCCATCGGTGCTTCGATGAGATCGAAAAAAGGGGCAAGCCGGTCATAACGCTGTTTAATTTCAGAACTGTCGATCTTCATAACTGATACTGAATGCTTAAGTTTCGGCATATTACAATACACTTTAGAGCTTCGGCAACGGAAATACCTAATCATCCTCTTGCGATTTTATTGCCGCTTAACGAAGCACCCAATCTTGAACTTTTTTATGTTCATCAAGGACTAAAATTTCGGTTTATCACTAAAGGAAAGCTATGGAACTCCCTATAACGGGTGGTTGTTTATGCGGTAAAATTCGGTATGAAATCTGGGCCGAACCCATCGGCACTGCCAATTGCCATTGCAGGACATGTCAAAAAGCGGTAGGAGCGCCTTATTTATCTGTCCTCTTCGTACCGGCTTCCGCCCTTAAAATAACCGGCGAATATAAAGAATTCGCCACTATCGCCGCCAGTGGAAATACCATGTACCGTGGGTTTTGTCCGGAATGTGGTACTTCTTTATTTGGCAGGAACAGCCGCTTTACCGGCGTAAGGCCTGTTTCAGCGGTGACTCTCGACGACCCAAGCATCTATATACCTGAAAAAGATATGTGGGTTGCGGAGGCCCAACACTGGGATGTCATGAATCCCGAACTGCCGAAATTTGCCGGAAATCCTTGGAAATGAGCTATTATTCGAAAAAATGAAATTACTGACTTCGGACATTTTATGCACGCTGAACTAAGCACAATCAATATCGCCCCTACATCAACCCACCACTATTCGGTCATTTGGCTGCACGGTCTTGGCGCGGACGGTCACGACTTTGAAAGCATCGTTCCCAGTTTGCATTTAGAGGCCGAAGCCAATATTCACTTTATTTTCCCGAATGCGCCCATTATGCCGGTTACCATCAATAACGGTATGAAAATGCGGGCGTGGTACGATATCCTTGACCTCACTCCGGAAAACCATGCTGTCGATACACAAGGCATTTACCGCTCGGCAGAACTTGTTGGGCAACTTATCGAAATCGAAAGGGAAAAAGGCATATTGCCGCAAAACATTATGTTGGCCGGATTTTCACAAGGCGGTGCCATTGCGTTGCATGTCGGCTTGAGATACCCGGAAAAATTGGCCGGGATTTTGGCGCTGTCAACCTATATGCCGACCGTTACAACCCTTGCAAGCGAAGGCTCCAGCGCAGGAAAGTCGACACCGATATTTATGGGGCATGGCATCCTGGACGCCGTTATCGCCATTGAAGCGGCTAAATCGACCCACGATAAATTGTCGGTATTAGGTTACTCCATTCAATGGCATGATTATTTAATGGAACATTCCGTTTGCGCCGAGGAGATTGGGCATATTTCGGACTTTATGGATGCAATTTTCGAGTAGTTTTTTAGACGGATCGGTAATATCCAACGTTGCAACCGTGCTTGAAAATTAACGTCCAATAATCCACATGTACCCCAAACCAGCGGCTGAAATTCATTCGGTTGCTCGTATTAATTAAGCTTCATAGGCCGCCTTAACGGGGGTTAATGAGGGTGAAACTTGCCAAGACAATGTAACTGTCAGATGTTTACGTTTATTAAACCATTCGCCATACAATTGTTCAGCAGTTTCCTCGATCTGGCTCCGATCCTTACCGTGGTTTTGATCTTCCAGGTTGTTATCATCCGGCAACCGGTGCCTGAAGTTGCCAATTTGATTTCAGGAACCCTGTTTGTCGTCATCGGCTTAACGCTTTTTATCCAAGGTTTGGAGCTCAGCCTGTTCCCGCTCGGCGAATCGATGGCTTATGCTTTCGCCCGCAAAGGCAGCCTCCTTTGGTTATTGGCTTTTGCGTTTTGCCTTGGCTTTAGCGCATCAATCGCCGAACCCGCCGTTATGGCAGTCGCCGAAAAGGCGGCAACTATCGTAAGCGAAGGTAAGATTATCCAACAAACCCAAGCCGCTAAGAACAGTTACGCCTTAGGGCTAAGGTTCACTGTGGCTTTATCGGTAGGATTTGCAATTTTAATTGGCGTATTCAGGATTATTCGCGGTTGGCCTGTTTATTACCCTGTGATTATTGCCTACGGCTGCATAGCTGCCATGACGCCTTATGCGCCGAAAGAAATTGTCGGTATCGCCTACGATGCCGGCGGAATTGCAACTTCTATAACCGTGCCATTGGTAACGACACTTGGCGTCGGCCTTGCCACAGCGATCAAAGGCCGCAATCCAATGACGGACGGCTTCGGTTTAATCGTGCTTGCATCGTTAACACCGATGATTTTTGTCATGGCTTACGGAATGTCGATATGACGGAATGGTTGCTTCATTTTGTAGCGAAATTCATGGGGACATGCAAAGATATGTTGCCGATTGCTGTCGTCATTATCGGCTTTCAGTTATTGGTCATCCGTAAGCCGCTCCCCCATTTTAAGCGGACACTGGTCGGTTTTTTTTATGTGTTGCTGGGTATTGTGTTTTTTCTAGAAGGTTTGGAGATGGCATTATTTCCACTGGGCAGCCTGATGGCTTCCCAACTGACCACACCCGAATTTTTAAATATTAATGCTCCCAGTCAGCTGACCCATTGGCAAACTTATCTCTGGGCCTATGTTTTTGCCGCAAGCATCGGTTTCGCTACCGCGTTGGCGGAACCCTCCCTGCTCGCCGTCGCCCTTAAAGCCGAGCAAATATCCGGTGGCACAATCCGCCCTTGGGGATTGCGGATCGCGGTTGCTATCGGCGTCAGCCTGGGGTTGGCATTGGGAACATTCAGGATTGTCTCGGGGCTGGAACTCTATTATTTCATCGTCACAGGCTTTTTTATTGTAACGGTACAAACCCTTTTTACCCCCAAAATGATTATCGGCCTGGCGTATGATACGGGCGGCGTCACGACTTCGATGGTCACCGTCCCGCTGGTAACAGCGTTAGGCTTAGGCCTGGCGAAGGCCATCCCAAACCGGAACCCGGTATTGGATGGTTTCGGGTTAATTGCACTCGCCAGCTTGTTTCCTATTATCGCCGTGTTAACGTACGCCCAGATTGCCCACTGGTTGAACAAGAACAATCTTTCATCAAAACACTAGGGAATGCCATGCACTTTAAACTTATCGTTACTTTCGTCGAAGATGACAAAACCGATCTGGTACTGGATACTGCCCGCGCAAACGGTGCAAAAGGGGCGACTGTCATCAACCACGCACGCGGCGAAGGCATTAAAAAATCGAAAACATTTTTCGGCCTTACTTTGGAAGCCCCGCGGGATGTCTTGCTGTTTCTGGTTGAAGAAAGACTCAGTAGGCACATCCTTGAAAAAATTGCGAAAGCCGGTGAATTCGACAGTAAACCCGGCACCGGCATCGCTTTTCAAATCGATGTAGAGGATGCGATTGGGGTTATGCATCAGGTTGAAACACTAACCCATGAACTTGAGGATAAATTATGACTGAAAACCGCACTGTCATCCGTGTAAAAGATGTGATGAAAACAGACTTTGGCTCTATCGACGGCGTCGCTACCGTCGATGACGCCTTAAAAAAGATGAAATCGCTTAAAACCGCTGTCCTAGTCGTCAACAAACGCCACGAAAACGATGAATACGGCTTGATTACCTGTGGCGACATCGCCCGGCATGTCTTGGCGAAAGACCGCGCCCCGAACCGCGTCAATGTTTATGAAATCATGAGCAAACCGGTTATCTCCGTTCATCCGGACATGGATATCCGCTATTGTTCACGCTTGTTTGCCGATTACAACCTAGTGCGCGCCCCGGTAATCGAGAACCGCACGGTTGTCGGGATTGTCAGTCCGAATTCGCTCGTACTCGACGGTTTATACAAAATTATTCAATAAATAGCATCTAGCGAAAAATATCAGTACAATAGCGCCCGACCAGAAATGGGATGTTGAGAAGGTATTACCGTTAAACAAGGGTGACCCGGTTATCAATGTTGTCGTTCTGCGTTTACCGTAAGTTTATATTTTAGGAGTTTTCGATATGGCCACAGGCACTGTAAAGTGGTTTAACAACACCAAAGGTTTTGGATTTATCGCCCCGGCTGAAGGTGGGGAGGATGTTTTCGTCCATCATTCCGTTATTCAAGGCAAAGGTTTTAAAACTTTGAATGAAGGTCAGTCCGTCAATTTTGACATTGAAACAGGACCAAAGGGCTTAACCGCAGTGAATGTTGTACCTAAATAAGCGGCATCCCGGATAAAAAAAGGGCTTTATGATGTCATTCATAAAGCCCTTTTTTGTGACGATAAAAAACGCTATTTCAGCGGGCGGCCTTGGGCATCTTTATCAATATGCCCACCAAAAATCAATACCGCTTCAACAAATCCCCACAAAAACGCATAACCCGGCAATCCGGCGACCCATAGCAGGCCGTTCACTATGATTTGGGTTATCCCTACCCGATAAAAGCCCAAGTAGAAACGGTGGACGCCTACGAAACCTAAAAACAAGGCTAACAGCATTGCGACTAACTTCCGCTTCACCGCACTGTCCTTGTCGAGGGTGGCGGCGTATAAGTTGATGTTAAAAGGTTTTACCCCGCTTAAATCAAATTTGACATGATCGCCCTCTTCCGGCGGCGCGCCTGCAATCCAAACGCTTATATCAAATTTAAACTGCTCCTTACCGTTGACAATCGTTCCCGATTGCGTTTCAGGATCGTAACTTTTTATGATGCCTATCACAAATATTGCCTATTCATAGTGAGCGGAACCCTGCCTTAATACTAGAACTCCGTTTTATAAAAAACCCGTCAACAAGAACGGGGGTTAATCATCTTTTAGCCTTACCGCCAGGACATCACACTTCGCATGATGCAAGACGCCATTCGCGGTCGATCCTAGTATCAGCGCCAGTCCATGCCGCCCATGAGAACCCACCACAATCAAATCGGCCCCATTTTCTTCCGCCACACGGGTGATTTCGTACTTCGGACTACCCAATTCCACCCAAACGCAATCTTCATTAATGCCTAAATGTGCCGCAAAATCGATCAAGCGCTTTTTTGCCGCAGCAATCATTTCGCTTGTTAAGTCGACATCGAAAGACGCATCAAATCCGTAGCCACCGTCCGGTATCGGCATGCTATCCACAACGTGGATTATGCTAAGTTTAGCCCCGTGTATATCCGCTAACGACTTAGCTTTATCGGATACCGTATGGGCCAATTCAAAAAAATCCACTGCCAACAGGATGTGTTTATAAGCTTTCACGATACCTCCTCGCCATTTAACCCGCCACCGGGCGGAAATTCGGAAGAATCATACGACCAGAATTCTAAAAGTACAACAGCATAACCCGGTTTGTGACC
>JBGAWU010000038.1:0-266 GCA_044227425.1 Methyloglobulus sp. | reverse complement strand
CCGATTTAAGCCCAAAGGCTACCCCAAGCCCTGAAAATAAGGTGATTTCCTTACGAATTTTAAATTTCGGTGTAATTGTGTACGGCAACCCAATAACAGCGGAATTCGGGAAATTAACCCGTGTTAAGCCGCTTTTTTGACATACCAACCATAATAAAGAAGCCAGGCCACTAAAAATACGAGATACCCGGACCATAAAATATCAGAGATGAAATGCCCTCCCGCAGACATACGCGCTACAGCAATCATTAAGGCAAAGAAAAGCG
>JBGAWU010000389.1:0-2854 GCA_044227425.1 Methyloglobulus sp. | reverse complement strand
CAACGAACTGCCCGGCTCCAGCATGTTCACCAGCAACATGCCCAACAATAAGCTCAAAATCGAAGCCGAAAAAAACCATGTCAGCGCTTTAATCCCGATACGTCCCACCGTATGGCTGTCCCCCATTTTCGCCATACCCACCACCAAGGTGGAAATGACCAAGGGTGCGATAATCATTTTAACCAAGCGAAGAAAAATATCGGTCAGCATGGTACATACCGAAACTATTTGTTTCAACTCCTGACTGGATTCTGTCCCTGGCAAGCCGCCCAACGTCAGGTTAAGCAATTCGCCAGTGATAACACCTAAAACAAGCCCGATCACTACATATAAAGT
Source organism: Methyloglobulus sp. (assembly GCA_044227425.1). Classification (GTDB taxonomy): domain Bacteria; phylum Pseudomonadota; class Gammaproteobacteria; order Methylococcales; family Methylomonadaceae; genus Methyloglobulus. The sequence goes on along the minus strand of JBGAWU010000389.1, from coordinate 2,518 downwards.
TTGACGGTTGGTTTTTGGGACATGCGAATGGCTGGCAGTCATATTTCGGCGATCCTTTACTGTGTTTAAATAACTGTAACAGAGTGCCGAATAGATGTCGCTATTCCATTTACGCCATACTTCTCCGCCTTAAAAATAATAATTACAAAAGCCCAACGGCGTAATACAAGGAACCTTACGTGGAACGTTTTTCCATTTCATTAAGCGATGACTTGGCAGCCGATTTCGACCGATGGATTCAGGCACACCAATATTCTAACCGTTCGAAACAGTGCGCGACCTGTTACGTAAAGAACTAACCACGGAAGCATGTGATAAGGTAACTTATTAACCTTGGCTTCTCTCGCTTCAATCAACATTATTTCCCCATCAATGCCCAGCGAAAGCGCCATTGATGGTCGGAATCGAAATCTTGTAAATAGCTGATTTTTGTGCGCGAACCGTGGGCGACAGGAACGCCGTCGCGATAAACCAACCGTTGGCTTGACGACGATGCAATGCGCTCTCCGGGCGTGATAATACCGGTAAGGTTTAACGGGTCGACAGCGCTAAGCACCGTAAGTTCGGCCGTTTTTTCCTGTTTACGGCAATCTTTTAGCAAACTTATCGCTTCCGGCAGGGCGAATTGCTCGCCGGCAAAGCCCTGGACGAAACGTCCGCCGCGAATGTCGCCGCGCGCTTCCAACCTGCGGTATACGTAAAGCAGTTCCCGCCAGCTTGGAATGCCTTCCTCCCTATCAAGGACTTTACGAAACACGACGCCGTAGCGTAGCAATAAAATCCTGGCGATATGCTCGATAGGCTCGTAACTATCGGCGGGATTCTGCCTCGATGGCCGCAATAACGACCATCGACCCGCCAGCGACATGGGGTCGTGACTGGGATAACGCTTACTCCGGCGGTGCAGGATTTTCTGCGGTGTAACCAAGGTGCGCAAACCGTAAAAACTGTCCGATGTAATCAGGCCGACGGCAACCAATTCACCGAGCGCTTCTTCGAGTTGCGTCTTCAACATTCCGGTTTCACGGATAATTTCCTGAAAAAAGCTGGCGCCCCACTCTTTCAGAACCGCATAAACTTTATGCGCATTTGCCGATAACTCCAATGAAGCCTTCTCGGGTAACGGCGCAAATTGCCGCCAGAACTCGATATCTGCCCGTGCGATCAGCGCAATAGGCGTCGATTTGGCTATCGATTTCGGGGTATTTTCGCCCAGGTTTTTCAAGCGCAACCACACAAAACGACCTGCCGTACACAGCTGATCCAAGTCCGATGCACTATAAGGTTTTATCCGTTTTGCCAATATTTCAGGCTCCCAGGCGGAAGCTGGAAGGTTACAGCCTTCAAGCTGTTGCAACACTTTTGCCAAGCCGGATTCACCCGAAACGGGATCATGTAATCCGTGCCATCGGAACAAAAACCGCATAAAATCAGCAGGTGCGACCGGTTCTATTTCACGGCGTAGTTGCTTCAAGGTATAGCGGTGCATACGCGCCAACAGGCCACGTTCGCACCATTACGTCTGTTGTGCGCCTAACCTGTATTGCCCGCGCAGCACCACCCCCTGCTGTTCGAGCGCCAATAAAACTGTTTCAATTCGGTTAACCGGCAAACCCAATGGCTGCGCCAATTCCGGTGCGGTAACAATACCGAAACCTTCAAGCCGACTACGCAGGATAGCTTGCAAGACGGTATCAGAATCTAAAGACAACCCGCCAATGACTGGTTTTATGGGCGGTATGCAGACGGATTCCGGAAGCAATATCTGCATTTCTTCCAAACGTTCGGCGGCGACCCACAATTTCCCACTTGCCGAACTTTGCATCACTGTTGCCCTTTGGCATTGTTGCAAACGCTGAAAGAGACTTAAAGTCCCTAAGTTTTCCCGGTGCGAATGGTTTGGGTTGCTTCGCAAGCCTTCCTGTTCAGTCATAAATCCCAGGATAACCAATGTATCGTGCAATTCGTCTTCATCACGAATTTCCGGCCACGCTTCGCCCAGTACTTGGGCGATGGCTTCTGGATTTAACCGCCCAATTTCAGCGGCTTCCCGGGGATTATTCAGACGGCGTTGCTGGATTGCCAAGGTCCGCCGTTCTTCGGCAGGCGTATCGTCGAGGAACGCATACGGTTTGGCATTGATGATTTCCTCCGACATAGGCGAAGGGCTGCTCAAGTCACGCGCAATAATTTTAATTTTGCCGGTTTCTATTCCAGCCAAAACATGTGTTAATCCGTCGATATCCATCAATTCGTGCAGACAGTCCCACAACGTCTGATTGACCAAAGGATGATCCGGCACTTCACGGTCGCCAGCGATATTTTCAATACAAGCAAGTTGGTCGGGAAAGACGACGGCAATTAAATCTTCGGCATCGTTGCGCTGAAAAATGGCGGGTACTTTTTTTCCGGCCCGGTTGCGCCGCCAGCATGGACAGCGGCAACAAAGCGATTCCATCTCCTCCGCGAGGGTCAATGAGATAAGCGAGCACAGCCCAGAAAATCAAAAAGAATTCCC
>JBGAWU010000388.1:0-2858 GCA_044227425.1 Methyloglobulus sp. | reverse complement strand
CATATCCGGGCCTTCGGTCGGAAATCTTTTCTCACAAATCTCCATTTTACCTACCGGATTCAAGCCATTAAAAATAGTGTGGTATACGCCTTGGGACGAAATAACATCATCACTGTCGTAGATAACTTCCGCATTCCGGTCGGCTTGCAGCGGTTGTCCTTCCACGGGATTATCAGGCTCTTTATATTTCCGCAGCGGAAAATCCGCCAATGTCAATTTGTAGTTCGGACCTTTACCTTGAGCGGCTAACAACGGATCCAGGTACATGGCGTCAGGAACGGAAGCCATAAAATTAAAAACAGCACCGATAGGCGTCATCCCATCATTAGCGAACTCACTGCTCGCATTCCTCAATCCCGGATTGATCTGGTTTTTGATTCGGTTATCCGCACCCGCATGAAAATGACAACTGGCGCAAGCCAATCCGTCGCTACCGACATTGCTATCCCAAAAGAGTGCTTTGCCAAGCGCAATTAATGCTGCCTTGTTTTTAACAATACTTGGCGACACTGAAACATTATTTCCATTTCCGTCAACAATATAAGGCTCAGGCGCTGGCGAACATTTAAGGGAGCCGGGCATTTCCGGAAATGCTTTCAATACATTCGTATCGCAAAAACCAGGAAGTGTATTTAATCCGGTTAACGCATCTGCCTTAACTGTTTGCGAGTAAGAGGCCGTCATAGAAATTACGGTCAAAAATGCAGCAAGTTCGATATTGTCAGGCAATAATTGACGACTTAACAGGGATGCAATCTTCATAATAAATCTCCTCAATTAAGCAAATTGCCTGGTTAAAAACAGGTGTTTTGACCATTGATGATCGAACAGACCAACGTTATGTTCTCTGTGCTGGCTTTCCCGCCCCGGCTGGAATAAACAGTGATGGTCTTGGGCACAGCAAAAATATTGCTCGGCAAATTCGGATTGCCGGCAATATCAGGGTGCAATGGATCGACGATGACGCCCGATGCAATATATTGCCAACAAGGTGAGTTACCTACTGGACAGAGACCATTGAAAGCCAATTGCATGGGCTGCGGATTTCCCGCCATCGGCACTCCGAAATAATCGACCGCTTGCACATAGAGTTGCAGGTTTTGCGTTGAATTGAGCAAGGTCGAGCTGGCAACGACAGTAAGTCGGCCTTTATTTTGCTTGTTATCCCAGATTGCACTAAGGATGCTAACCCCATCCGGCGTTTGCGTGGGAGGGATTAACAACTGATTCGCCAATTTACCCGCACATTGGTTAGGCGCAGGCATCGGGACAGCCCAAGGCGCAGGGTCGAGCGGACCCACTACAGGCGGGTTGCTGCCTGCCGTAGCTGTCGTAAGCGGACCTGAACCGCAGGACAAGAAAGGCAAATCCTGGAAGTTATTCGGTAGCACCGGATCGCCAAGGAATAAGTTTTCGGCAAAAATAAACTCAAAATTAGGCGCATTGTATTGCCCTGCGACCAAGCCATTCGCAAATTTACCCGCCGGATTATTAGGATCCAAGTACGCTGGGGGCATGTAGCAGGGTAGGGTTTTGCTTTTGCAAACGGTACGGCTGACAATCCTAAAATTGCGTGTGGGCGGGGAAAACTTTCCTGCCGCTGGCACAAAGCGGGCGCGGCCTATCACCGGCGGTCCGGATGGATTCACGCTTGCTAACAGGCGCTCGGTGATTTTGCCCGATTGTTTATCGGCATCCATGGCAAATATATCAACCATTGCACTGGGATCTGTGGTAAAGCCTTCGACTTTTATCCTGCTTGTTACTTCTTGCGGAATATTTTGAATCGGTAATGCGTTAGTACCCGCCAACAAACTTTCGATCATGACATAGACGGGCTTGGTTCCGGGATAAGTATAGATACCGACATGGGCGTTAATCGTATGGGCGGAAATATAATAAGGTGATGCACCAGAGTTAATTGGAATATTGCTGTCGACTAATAAAGTACCTGAATAATCGATATAGTCGCCGACTTCAAAAGGCGCTTGCCGGTCAGGGCGCGTAGAGCAAGGGATTGTGATGGTTCCGCCGTACGGATCGTACGGATCGTTTATCGTGCCGCAGGGCTCATCCAGCAGCGCCAAATCAGTCGGCAGGGGATTCATCATAAAGCTATGGCAATACCCGTCCGTTTGCGCTGGAAAAGGCGGAAAAAATATTGGGCTTTGAGTTAGATTCTGACAAACCGCACCATTTCCCTGAATGGGGCGGTTCTGCTGTGGACAAAGCTTATCCGTATCACCATCGGAGCCGAAAGGAAATGCCCGTGGAATACACATTGGGTAGCCGGTTGCCGCATGAATGGTCGGGTTGTCCGTATCCGCCGTAAAACGGGGGTCGTATTGGCTTTCCATCACATCACACGTACCTTTTTCCAAGCAATCTTTATCGCCCTGGATATTCGGGTTTGCAGGGCCTCCATGGCGTAAGCCAAAACGGCCTACCGGATCGTTTATCCGGACACGCGCATCGGGTGCGACGCAAGAAGGGCTTGCCATTGTTTGGCCTTGAAAGCCATTCGCCGGTATGCCGGATGACACACACAACTCACCGGTGGCGTAGTCGATAGACTTGATATACCCCTGACCTAAATTAAGCGCTTGCTGGGAGATAAAAACCAACCCGGCAATGTGTTGACCGTTAACAATATTGCCTTGGACATGAATTTCATACGCAGGTAATGGCAACGATCCAGGTTGGCTTGGGACGATTGAACCTGGAAGCAAGACTTTATCGGCTAACGCCAAACCTGAAGTGCCTGGGACGGTGCCAACCGGCGTCAACGTTGAATCGAAAAGCTCAGCCCATGCCAATGAGGTCGCAGGCATCTGTAAAATGGTGTTGCACGGAATAAT